>CAZYGL010000172.1:0-4157 GCA_964647335.1 uncultured Syntrophomonas sp.
CGAATCTGGTCTAAATATTTCTTCTTTTGGAATAGATCATAACAATGAGCTATATGTTCTGGATTTAGGTGGCAAAATCTATCGCCTACAGGCTGAGGAACTGAAATAGATATGGGTGACAACCTTGAAAATTGCTCAATGGCAATGCATGCTGACGCACGTGCCGCTTTGCAGCAGCCAAGCTTTGAATAAACGTTTCAGCTGCGGCAAATTTGCACAGTTCGAATAGGAGTGAAGATGCAATGTTTAAGACAAAATGGCTGTGGGTCTTGTTTGCGTGGTTTCTTGTTTTAACATTCCCCACACTTACTGCATCTGCTCATCAGCCGATACTTGAGCGGGACCGGGCTCTAAACGAGAACGAACAATTCGAATTAGGAGTCTATCCGCTCAAAGATCCCACCATGGCATCCTTGGCCGTATATGGCCGATTGTCATCTCCTAATGAAGTTGATAATTACTCCTTCACAGTCAGTGAATCGGGAACGATTCCTTTGCAATTACTGGTGCCGGTCCGTTTTTCAAACCAGGCTTTTGAGCCGGAACTATTCGTTCTCAAACCAGGCAGTCCAAGCCAAGGCATTTCAAATCTGCCGGTTGAACTCCCGCCGGAGTACCAGGCCCAAAAGCTATCTTCACCACGTCCCTGGCAGGAATTCTTTGAACCATTTAGTTTTGAACGTTTATACAGAGTCGCCGAAGCAACTATAGAAGTGAATGCTGGAGAAACATATTACCTTATGGTATATTCTCCCAACCATAGTCAGGGAGATTATACGCTGGGTGTCGGTTCAGTGGAGAATTTCAGCGACATTACCCTAATCGATACGATGAAGTCAGTTGCTCAAATGAAACTCGGCTTGGTGGCCGCTGGGGATATACCATGGATGGATATAACCGGACTATTTCTCTTTTGGATTGGCATTACTGTTTCCTTAACAGCGCTTATCTGCAGCACAATTCGGAATTATATGTTGTGGATTGGATTTTGCCTTGCTTTGCTAGGAGCGGGGATTCTTTATCGGGCCACTGGCACTAATGGGGTAGCAACATTTCAACTCTTCTTAGGTATAATAGTCCTGGGCTGTAACACTGCAATAAGCCGTGCTCCTAGAAAGCCGGATAAGCTCCACTCCAGTCATTTATCCTCCAAAATTATTGCTATTGTCGCTTGGATTGTGATAGCTTTTCTGCTTATATGGTACGTACTTATCTCGAGATGAAATAAACCTGTTCATGGTGCTAATAACGAGGTGCGGTAATGAAAAACATGGCCAGCGGCACCGCTGAGGGAACTGCCTATTTAAGGTTTTTTGAATCATCCCGACCCATTGCCCAGAGGTTATGTAATGATTATCTGGCTTATCATTTCATGGCCTGGTGGCTGAAGATCGCTTCGACAGCCTATCTTCCCATACCTGCTGTTCTCGTCGATTGGTCCCTGGAAATGAAGGGAGCCGGGGTTTCCGCATTCATTGCAGTACGCACCAGGCTGTTCGATGAGTTTGTTAGCAAGAGGATCAGTGAAGGTACCAGGCAGTTTGTAATTCTTGGGGCAGGGCTTGATTCCAGGGCTTATCGTCTTTCCAGACTCCTCAAAGGAATCGCAACTTTTGAGGTGGATCACCCCTTGTCGCAAACGGTCAAGAAGGAGCGGGTCAAGGAATATTTCGGTGCACTGCCTGAGCATGTGACCTATGTTTCAGCCGATCTGATCCACGAGGAACTGTTACCGGCATTGTTGAAGGCGGGATATGATCCCCTATTGCCCACCGTCTTCACCCTGGAAGGGCTTATCATGTATCTGGCCGAGATAGCCAACCGCAATTGTCTGCAGTCTATCTGCGAACATTCCGGCCCTGGATCAAGTGTCATATTTGATTATGTTTACACCTCGGCCTTGGATAGCAGGCGTTATGAAGAGGTCAGGCATTTCATGCATTATTGGCAATTTATGTTCAACGAGCCGCTGCTGTTTGGCATTGAGAAAGGCGGAGCGGAGGACTACCTGGTATCGATAGGATTTGACCGGGCTGAGGATTTTCCTCCCCAGAAATTATATGAACAGTATATAGAACCAGTGGCACCCAGGCGATCCATTTCTCAAATGTATGCGATAGCTGCCGGGTACAAGAAGTCATAAATGGTTATCCCAGCTAAGCCAGGCAGTATAACTTGACGAGGAGGCCGACCATGAAACTTACCAGTGACGGATTGGCTATATTCAACGCTCGATATGCAGCCAAAGATGACCAGGGTCAGGTGATCGAGACCCCCGACCAGGCTGTCACCAGAATCAGCGAGGCAGCAGCTCGGGCTGAGAAGGAAAAGACTAGTCGCTCACACTGGCAAGAAGTATTTGCTGATGTAATCGATCGGCGTTGGTTTGTTCCATCCACTCCCATATGGGCCAATATGGGCAAACCGAACCGGCAGCAGCAGCCGGCAGCTTGTTTCGTACTGGAACTGCAGGACGATTTGCAGGCTATGTACCAGACCCTGCTGGAATCAGCAATGATAGCCAAATATGGCGGCGGAATCGGCTACAATTTTTCTCCCATTCGGCCCAAAGGAGATTTGATCCGCACCACCAAAGGTTGTGCCAGCGGACCGGTAGAACTGATCAGGCTTTACAACTGCAGTGCTGCAATGATCAAGCAGGGAGGGATAAGGCAGGGAGCCTATATGGCCATACTTGACTGCAGCCATCCGGACATATTGGATTTTATAGCCTGTAAGACGACAGGTGAAATCTCCAATTTCACCCTATCAGTCGGGATCAGCGATGATTTTATGCACCGGCTCACCAGGGATGAAAGTTGGGAACTCCATTTCGGCGGAAAGATCCGTAAAACCATACCTGCCTTGGAACTTTGGCGGGGCATCGTGGCAATGGCCTGGTCCCGCGGGGATCCTGGTCTGATATTTCTGGATCGCATCCAGGAAGCCAATCCCATACCATCCCGTCCCTTGCGGGCAACGAATCCATGCGGGGAGCAACCTTTGGGCCACGGAGAGTCCTGTCTGCTGGGATCCATCAATCTGGCCCAGATGCTTGACAATGGAAACGGTGAAGTCGATTGGCAGAGGTTGGCCCATACTGCCAGGATTGCTGTCAGGTTCCTGGACAATTTGATCGATTCCGGGGAATATCCCTTCGCCTACATCGCGGAAAATACCAGGGCCAGTCGCAAAATCGGGATCGGTATCATGGGTCTGCACGATCTTCTGCTCCGCATGCAAATCCCATATGATTCCCTGGAGGGACGTAAGCAAAGCTCACGGATCATGGCCTATATACGCACCGAAGTGCATGCGGCATCTGCCGAATTGGGCTTGGAAAAGGGCAATTTCCCACTGTGGGAACAATCGATTTTTGCCCGGGATCACTCGCCCCGCCGCAATGCCTCCTGCCTTACCATAGCGCCAACCGGAACAATAAGCTTACTGGCTGGAACAGAAGGGTATGGCATAGAGCCGATTTTTGCCGTGGCCTACAGCAAACAGTATATTCAGGACGGCCGGACCAACACCCTCAATGTTTTTTCACCGCTGTTTCTGGCTGTCTGCAAAGAAAGGGGGATAAGCGCGGCTGATCTCAAGGAAGTGGCAGCGCGCGGGTCTTGTCAGAATTCTGCAGGTATACCTGAGGACCTGCAGCGGCTTTACAAAGGAGCCCGGGAGATAGATCCCCTGGATCACCTGGCCATGCAGGTGGAGTTGCAGAAGCATGTGGACAACGCCATCTCCAAAACCATTAACCTGCCGGCTGAAGCGGGGCCGGATATGGTTGATCATATTTTCAGGCAAGCCTGGGAGCAGGGTTTGAAGGGGATCACCGTATTTCGCGCCAGCTCGATTCCGGGGGTGATAAAAGTCGGCCGATAATTTAGAGTCACAGACGCTGGCTATGTGCTTGCTAAATCGCGGTTTTACTCCGCTCGCCTACTGGTGACAAGCCATGATGATGGCCACTGCGATTCAAGGTTATCAAGGCTGCCAGAAGTGACAACCCTGCAGCTACCAACATCACCCGGTGATAGGCAGTCATGAACCCCAGGATCTGATCAGGTCCAGGTCGGGATACCCCACCCCAGAATTCAAAAAGGGAGACGGACCAGGCCATGCCTATGATCATTCCCATATTCCTTACCAAA
>CAZYGL010000173.1:0-4139 GCA_964647335.1 uncultured Syntrophomonas sp.
AGCGGTGGTGAGCCGCGGGCTGTAGAGAAAAACGGCCAGCACATGCTGGACGACAATTGCCAGGAAAGTCATTCCGCGCAGAATATCCACTTCATATAATCGGTGTTTATGCATCCGCCCAAAACATCCTATCTTTAAGATTGCCCTGGCTACTTCGGGACCGTATCCGTAAAATCCTGCCTGGAGGTCAATCTTGCCCCTGATCTGCTTTTTTGCCGGCTACACCGCCTGACACGATGAAGGTCATCATATCAGCACTGTTAGCCTCCAGGGGCTTGACCTGCTGCCGGGGGAATACCAGCAACTGACCAGCAAAGTTATACGATTGGGGAACGTAGACAGATACATAATCCTCCAAACCCAGGCTGGCCAGTGACTCACATGTAATAAAACCCAGCACGTGAGCAGAACTATGATCGACCAACTGGACCAAAACTGGTTGAGTGAAACTCTTTTTATCACCGACAAAGGCACCCAGCAAGTCTTTTAATGATCCATAAAGGAGTTTTACCAGGGGCAGCCGGTTGAGGATGCGGTCCAGCCATACGAATATTCTTTTGGTAAGGAAGTTGGAGACCAGGAAACCCACTACTATCACCAGCAGGATGGTGGCCAAGAAACCGACCCCGGGAACGACACCCAGGACCGGCAGCGGTATTCTCAGCAGGCCGTCTATTTTCTGGAACACAATATAGAAAATGTAGAGGGTCAAAAATAAAGGGACCATGAACAAAAGCCCCTCCAAAAAGTAGTTGATAAGTTTTTTCATACCTAGCCTCCATCGTTATCAATGTTAATAACCTTTTACATTATAGCCCAAACAAGGTGGGTACGACAGCGTCTGGGCGGGAAAAGCACTATTTGCGTAGAAACTTCTGCGGGGTTATTCATAGGTCCGGACAAACCAGACGGATTATGGCACGCATTTTGCAAATAGAAATAATTGGTTTGTGTATAGCTATAGGTATTTGTCGAGGTTAGCCCTGGAGGTGTTCTGAATGAAGGTCAGGGATATAATGACTCCCGATCCGATAACCATAGGTCCGCAGCACACAGTAGGCGAAGCTGCCAAATTGTTCATGGATAAAAAGATAGACGGAATGCCGGTTACAGATGATTCCGGCCGCCTGATCGGGCTGTTTACCAAGTCCCACGTTTATAGGGTGATTAATGGAGATGGCAATCTGGAACGCACGGTGGGGGAAATGATGACCACCGATTTACTAACCGGCCGGGCCGATGATGAGTTCGGAGCAGTGGTTGGCCCTTTTGTGCCGCGCCTGCCAGTGGTTAACGAGGACGGACGGGTGGTAGGCATACTCACCAGGGGAGACATAGCCAAGGCCTTTTTTAATTCTTACAATAATATCTCCCTGGAGCTTGATACAATAATCAATTCCGCTTATAACCTCATTGTATCTGTAGATGCCGCCGGCACTATAAAGGTGTGGAACAGGTCGGCGGAAAGACTCCTGGGACGCAAAGCCGAAGAAGTCATCGGCCGCAATATACAAGAGATCCTGCCTACCAGTGACCTCATCGATATAATCCAGACCGGGCGAGTCGATCCCATGAAAAGGGTCAAGCTAAACGAGCACTATTTTATTTCCAACCGCTCCCCAATTATCAAGGATGGCAAGATTATCGGCGCAGTGGCCGTATTGCAGGATATATCGGAATTAGAGGAGATGTCCCGGGAACTTAGCTATGTGAAGGAACTGAACGAGGAACTTGATGCCATCGTCGATTCTTCATTTGATGGCCTGTTCATAACTGATGGCAGGGGCATAACCCTGCGCTATAACAAAGCTTTCGCCCAGCTGGCCGGCATTAACGTATATGAGTATGTTGGCCGCAGCGTGGACGATATCAAGAAAGATGGCATAATCAGTGATCCCGTCACCCATGCAGTTTTAGAACAAAAGAAATCGATAACTGTAATGCAGGAAAGCCGTATCGGCAAACTCACTCTAACAACGGGTAATCCGGTAATAGACAAGAATGGCGATCTTATCAGGGTCGTATGCAATGTCCGTGACATAACCGAACTAAATTTGCTGCGCCAGGAACTGGAGAAGGTGCAAGGTTTGAGCCAGCACTACGAAAACCAGCTGCGTACCTTGCAAATGCAGTATAGCGGCAGTGAAAAAATAGTGGTGTCATCCACGAAAATCAAAAACCTGATAGAGACGGTTATGAGATTGGCAGCCGTTGATTCAACGATTCTGATAACTGGGGAGTCAGGTACGGGCAAAGAACTGATAGCTGACATTATCCACTCCAACAGTTCCCGTTGTGAAAAGCCTATGATCAAAGTCAATTGCGGGGCTATCCCCGAGAATCTGCTGGAATCGGAGCTGTTTGGCTATGAAGGGGGTGCCTTTACCGGCGCCCGCAAGGAAGGCAAGCCCGGCAGCATCGAACTGGCAGAAGGAGGGACGCTCTTCCTGGATGAGATAGGAGAGATTCCGCTGAACCTGCAGGTCAAGCTGCTGCGCTTCCTGCAAAGCAAAGAGATCATTCGGGTAGGCGGATCTAGTTACCACCATATAGATGTTCGCATCGTAACAGCTACTAATCGCAACCTGATGGAGATGGTACAGAAGAAGCTTTTCCGGGAAGACCTCTATTACCGTCTAAATGTGGTGCCGGTCAACGTGCCGCCCCTGAGGGAACGTAAGGAGGATATCCCTGCTCTGGCTGCTCATTTCAATAATCTGTATAATCGCAAATACAAGATGGATAAAAAGATTGCCCCGGACGTAATCGACATATTCATGCAGTACGACTGGCCGGGCAATGTGAGAGAATTGGAGAACCTTATGGAGCGCCTGGTGGTCATTACCTCCGGTGATATCATCAAACGTGAGGACCTGCCGCTCCATCTCATCGACACTATTGGCAGCACCACGGCCCATATCCTGGTGTCTGGGATTATCCCGCTGCGTGAAGCGGTTGAGAGTGTAGAGAAACAACTCCTGGAGAAAGTCTACACCAAATACAGAACAACCAGGCAGATGGCCAAGGAATTGGAGGTAGACGCCTCTACCATAGTCAGGAAAGCTGCAAAATACCAAATTTCACCTATGTATCATCAGCAGTAAATGCGTTGCGCAATAGCAACGAGGCCAGCGAAATTGCAACAAAGCAATAATTATGGAGATCAAGTCAGTAAAATTCTTGGTCAACCCTCAATTGACAACGATTATCGAAAATGTGAAAAAGGTCCTAAATAAAAAAAGCCCTGAATTAAACATATTCTGTTGCAGAATTGCATTTGGACTATAAATAATCTTACATTATTATTAAATTATTACAGGCGCGATAAATAATATTTTTCAAAAAAAATTATAAATATGTAATAAAAATAATATTTTATGAATATTTATAGATATCCATATCTGGGCATCAATTTTGCTTATTAATTAATAAATATGATGGATTAATTTTCGTTCCAAATGGCAACTTAGTTAGGAAGAGGAGGTATTGGCATGAATCCAGAAGTTTTAGCTGTGCCCAAGGAAGAAATGAGGGAAAAAGTAAAAGCCCTGACCAAAGAGAATTTCAAAAAAGGTCCCAACTGTGCGGAATCGGTTTATATGGCCTTGCATGAAGCCGGTTTGATCGATTTTCCGGCTGAGACCGTCGCTATGGCTACGCCCTTCGGAGGAGGGATAGGATTGAGCGGCGGCTTGTGTGGAGCCCTTGCTGCAGCAATTATGGGAGTTGCCGCTGTACATGGAAGGCGTCAGCCTATTCAGGGTGAAATGAAGGACATTATCGATAAATTATATGGCAATCCCGGACTATATCGATTTTTTAACCAGATTCCCCACGCTTTTGAAGCGAAATTCGGTTCAACTCAGTGTGAGATTCTGAACAAGGATTACCCCAATGATTGGTATAACAAAGATAGACTCCGTGGTTGTATGGGTTTTGTGGTGGAAGCTGCCGGGCTGGCAGTGGACTTCATCTACCAAGGTGTGGAAGAAGGTTACGGACAGCCCTTTGGGAAAAATATGGCAGGCAAAGTATAGTGAGAAAGGAGTAAGGGTATGAAAATAGAATCAAATTTATACGAACAACTTAGCCAGGAGGAATTGGCAAGACTAGCAGTAGATATGTTGCACAGAACCGTG
>CAZYGL010000174.1:0-4123 GCA_964647335.1 uncultured Syntrophomonas sp.
TGTGGAGAATAAAGAAAGAATGGGGCAGCTTTCAGGCATTGATTAGGGCGGACCAGGGAGCATTGGACCGGTCCTTCTTGCCAGCTGCGGTAGTTGCCGGCATAAAAGAGGGCAGGCAGAAGGACGATATGTCCTTAGCCCTTGACCAGATAGAAAAAGAGGGTATTCAGATCTGTACGGTTGAAGACGAAGCATACCCGGCGTTACTGGCCCGCATTTATGACCCCCCTTACCTTTTCTATTACCGGGGTGATCTGGAAATTGGGCAAAGGTTCTGCTTGGGAGTCGTCGGTGCCAGGACTGCAACCGTATACGGAAAGGTCCAGGCCAGGAGTTTGAGCCGAGCGATAGCCTGTCAGGGCTGGGTGGTCGTCAGCGGCATGGCCAGGGGCATAGACACAGAGGCCCATTTGGGAGCCCTGGAAATTGGTGGAAATACTATCGCGGTGCTGGGCAGCGGTCTCAAGGTAGTATATCCGCCGGAAAATAAGGATCTATATAGACGCATATATCAGGCTGGGCTGGTCATCAGCGAATTCCCACCCCTGGCTCGCCCTGAATCAGGCCATTTTCCGCAACGGAATCGAACCCTGGCTGGTCTGTGCCGAGGGGTGCTGGTGGTCGAAGCCAAAGCCAGGAGCGGGGCTCTGATTACTGCAGATTTTGCTTTGGATCATGGCCGGGACGTATTCGCAGTTCCAGGCCCGATTAATTCACCTGCCAGTGAAGGCACCAATAATTTGATTCGGCAGGGTGCTTGCCTGGTAACCAGTATTGAAGATATACTAACCGAGTACGGGATTGACAGTTCATCTATCAACAAATCCGGACAAGGGGGCAGGCCAGCCAGGAAAATCGAAGGTGAGGAAGAAGTCCTGTTAAATGCCCTGGGTAGCGACTCTTTGCACCGGGATGTTCTCCAGCGAAAGCTGGGGTGGGAATCAGGACAACTCTCTGCTCGGCTGCTCAAACTGGAATTGGAAGGGATGATCAGGTCCCTGCCGGGCAATCATTACATCAAAACCTGACCGCGGCTGAAAAACCGGAACCGGCGGAATAATTTTTTAGTGAGGAAAATAGACTGAGGAGAAGTGATATTTTGGCGGAAACTACACTGGTTATCGTCGAGTCCGCGGCTAAGGCCAAGACCATAGCCAAATTCCTGGGGAAAAATTACCGGGTCAAGGCCTGTATGGGGCACATCAAAGATCTGCCCCGGAGCAAACTGGGCATCGACGTCACAAAGGACTTTGAGCCTCAATATATTACCATCCGCGGCAAGGGAGATCTCCTCAAGGAGATCAAGGGTCTGGCTCAAAAATCCAAACGCGTATTACTGGCCACTGACCCTGACCGCGAAGGCGAAGCAATCGCTTGGCATCTGCAGAATTATATCAAGCTGCCTGCAGACAGCCGGAGTCGGATCGAATTCAACGAAATCACTTCTGATGCCATCAAACGTGCTATCAGGAACTCGCGGCCGATCGATATCAATCTCGTGGATGCCCAACAGGCCAGGCGCATACTGGATCGCCTGGTCGGGTATAACCTGAGCCCGCTGCTGTGGAGCAAAGTGCGCAAAGGCCTTAGCGCCGGGCGGGTACAGTCGGTGGTGGTAAGGGTGATCTGCGAAAGGGAACAGGAGATTCAGGGCTTCAAACCCGAAGAATACTGGACCATAGAAGCGATACTGGGCGGGGCCCGGCTGAAAAACTTTACAGCCAATCTAACCTCTTTTCGCGGCCACAAGGTGGAGATAAAGAGTGAAGAGCAACAGGCGCAGGCTGTAGCTCAGCTCAAGCAGTCCAGTTTTATTGTAAAAAATATAGAAGAAAAAGAGCGGCGTAAAAAACCGAGTCCCCCTTTCATTACCAGTACCATGCAGCAGGAAGCCTCCAAGAGGCTGGGCTTCTTTTCCAGCCGAACCATGCGAGTAGCCCAGGAGCTGTATGAGGGTCTGGAAATAGGCAAACAAGGCACAGTGGGCTTGATTACCTATCTGCGTACTGATTCGACCAGGGTAGCTGCTGTCGCTGTGGAGGAGGCCCGCGAATTTATTAGCGCTCAATTCGGTGCGACTTATGTCCCGGTTTCACCGCATGAGTACAAGAGCCGCAAAGCAGCCCAGGACGCCCATGAGGCTATACGGCCGACCTCGGTAAGTCGCACCCCGGAAGGTTTAAAACCCTACCTGAGCCGGGATCAATATCGTCTCTACAAGATGATCTGGGAGCGATTCCTGGCCAGTCAAATGGCTGTAGCGGTATATGATACTGTGAGTGTCGACATCGTTGCCGGTGAATACGGATTGCGTGCAACATCTTCCCAGATCAGATTTCCAGGCTACAAGAAAATATTTGATGACAGCGAGGAAGACGAACAGAAGAATCCTATCCCCAAGTTGAAACAGGGCCAGGCCCTGGTGCTGAAAGAAATCAAACCGGAACAGCATTTCACCCAACCTCCGCCTCGATATACCGAAGCCAGCTTGGTCAAATTCCTGGAGGAAAAAAACATTGGGCGACCTAGTACTTATGCTCCGATTATCGAGACTATCATCAAGCGGCACTATGTGGAACGGCAAAAAAAACAATTTGTACCCAAAGAATTGGGTTTCATTGTGGTTGACTTGCTGACCAGGCACTTCGGAAAAATATTGGAAACACAGTTTACAGCAAAAATGGAAGCTGAGCTGGATCTGGTGGAAGAAGGCAAGATGCGTTGGACTGAAGTTGTGCGGGATTTTTACACCCCTTTCAGTGCTGATCTCGAAAAAGCCCAGGACTTGATCGAAAAAGTAGCTATACAAGATGAAGCAGCAGGCAAAGACTGTCCATTGTGCGGGAAACCGATGTTCATCAAATACGGCCGATTCGGCAAATTCGTAGCATGTTCCGGATTCCCGGAATGCCGCCACACTGAATCCATGACGGAAGAAGCGGGGGTAGCTTGTCCTTTATGCCAAGGAGCGGTAATCGAATTGACTTCCAAGAAAGGCCGTAAATACTATGGCTGCAAGAATTATCCCCAGTGCAATTTCCGGGCCTGGAACAAGCCCACGGGGGATAAATGTCCTGTTTGCGGGGATGCCATGGTAGAGAAGTACAGAAAAAATAAAGAGATCGAAGCGGTTTGCCAGAATCCAGACTGCAAACATCGTGGTGAAATGAGGTCCTGATTTGTCGCTAGTCAATGTTATTGGAGCCGGATTAGCAGGTTGTGAAGCTGCTTATTATATCGCCACAGCCGGAATAAAAGTGAGATTATGGGAGATGCGCCCTGCGCGGATGACGCCTGCCCATCGCTCAGGACAGCTGGGGGAACTGGTGTGCAGCAATTCACTCAAGTCAGAGCTCCCCAATACGGCCCAGGGGCTGCTCAAACAGGAGATGAGAACGCTCGGTTCACTGGTGCTTCAATGCGCAGATCGAGCCAGGGTGCCGGCTGGCGCTGCTCTGGCAGTAGATAGGGAGATATTTGCCGGCTTGATCACCGAAATGATCGAGACCCACCCCAACATCGAACTGGTGAGGGAAGAAGTCAGCCATGTACCCTGCGGGGAACCGGCCATTGTGGCTACCGGGCCCCTTACGTCGGAAGCGCTGTCCAGCCAATTAATGGCCCTGACCGGAGAGGACAACCTCTATTTTTTCGATGCGATAGCTCCCAGTGTGACTCTGGAGAGTATAGACCAAAGCAGGATATTTAAAGCTTCCCGTTATGGCAAGGGTACCGATGACTACTATAATTGTCCCATGTCCCAAGCAGAATATGAACAATTCCATGAACAACTGATCGCTGCCGATATTCATGAAGGGCACAGTATCGACCGGAGAATGTTTTTTGATGGCTGCATGCCTATCGAAGTCATGGGCAGGCGAGGTTATGATACCTTGCGCTATGGACCATTGCGTCCGGTCGGATTGGTGGATCCGCGCTCCGGGAAGCGGGCTTGGGCAGTGGTGCAGCTCAGACAAGAAAACCAGGCTGGAACGATATTGGGATTGGTCGGCTTCCAGACCCGTTTGAAATGGGGGCAGCAGGATCGTATATTCCGTCTTATTCCAGGGCTTGAAAAAGCTGATTTCATAAGATACGGAATGATGCACAGGAATACTTTCAT
>CAZYGL010000175.1:0-1133 GCA_964647335.1 uncultured Syntrophomonas sp.
TTGGCCGCGGTCCATGACCAATACCCTGCCGATACCGTTATTGAAAAGTTTGTTCATGGCCACCGATACATTCTCCCGGGGACTTATCACCAGGTCTTCTGTCAAAACGAAAGTGACCTTGCCAATCGGGGTCTGCGGCCAGGAGTCGCGGGACAATTTCTTTATCTGGTCCACGGCCACTATGCCTATCACTGCGCCTTCACGCAATACCGGGAAAATTGCGTATTTATATTTATAGAAGTAGCTGTCAACCAATTCTTGAACCGACTGCAGATAGTCCACGGTGACTACCTCAGGGGTCATGAAGTCCTTCACCTGAATATTTTTGAAAATGTCGGAAAAAACGGTCTGTTGATAGCTGGCTTGGGACATCTGCTGGATAAACCAGCCGATAAATGCCAGCCATATGCCATTGATGAAGTCCCCGGACAGCAGGACGAAAACACCGGAGAAGATAAGCATATAACCGAAAAAGGCGCCGGCAGAAGCCGCGATTTTGGTGGCCAAGCGCAGATCACCTTTGAAATGCCAAATAATAGCCCTGAGAACCCTGCCTCCATCCAGGGGAAAGGCAGGCACCAGGTTGAATATGGCCAAAATGAGATTTACGTCAGCCATATAAGCCAGGGGGACGATCACTTGTTCCGGGACCCCGGCGCTGCCCAGCAGGTTCGCGGTCAGCATGAGCAGGAGTCCCAGGAATATGCTCATTGCCGGCCCGGCAATAGCCATTTTCAGTTCATTCAGGGGGTGGTCAGGTTCATCCTCTAGATGGGCTACCCCGCCGAAGATAAACAGGGTTATTTTCTTGACCTCATTGCCCATCTTGATCGAAACAAGGGAATGGGAGAGTTCATGCAGCAATACCGAGACAAAAAGTAAAATGGCAATTATGGCACTCAACACCCACTGGGTAGAGGCACTCCAGTCCGGATAACTCTGGGGGAAAAAGGTGGTAGCCATGGTCCAGGTAATAAGTGCGAACACGACTAGCCAGCTTATATGCACTTCGATCTCGATACCACGTATTGTACCTATTACCAGTGACCGCTTCATGACTAATCACTCCCTGTCAAAATGTCGTCGCCGGGCTGAGCCTTTGGTCTTGGGCCTAGTTTACCACCTTTTGCGGC
>CAZYGL010000175.1:1233-4114 GCA_964647335.1 uncultured Syntrophomonas sp.
GACATCGCATGGGATGGATCGTTACATAGGTGCTATGTGGTAAGGGACGAAAAGCGCACTTATATGTCCACTATCAGGCTGGGTGAGACTCATTTCGTCAAGATCAGGGATTTCGAATGCCTGGATTATCAGATCGAATACCTGGGCCTGGGCAAGCAAGCCGCCATAAATATAGTAAAGCCATAGCAGCGTCAATCCTGGCGATTTGGGAGGTGTCTTCAATATGGAAACAAGAGATGCTGTCTACGGCCGCAGGAGCATCAGACTGTATCAGGACAAGCCCATCGATGTGTCAGTGCTGGAGGATATAATGGAAGGAGCCGTCATGGCTCCTTCTGCCGTCAACAATCAACCCTGGTTTTTCCTGGTCTTGCATAGTACGGCCCAGATGGAAAAACTGCGCGGCATCTTTGCCGAGGTAGGGGAGAATATCAAAGAAGTACTGGAACATCGATTTCCCAATAATCCCGAGGTTGTAGCTGAAACATTGGGATTCATGCGGGGATTGGGCGGAGCTAAGGCTTGTGTTCTGGCTTTCCTGTTAAAACCATCTGATGAATACGACATCATCGCCCTTCAGTCAACCTGCGCGGCTATCGAGAACCTATGCCTCATGGCCTATGACCAGGGTTTAGGCTCATGCTGGATGACCGCTGCTTTGACAGCCGGTTATGGACCGGTTTTGGAGCAGGAATTCGCTCCGGGCAAGGGCAAGTTTGTTGCTGCGATTACCTTGGGATATCCGGCGGTCGCGCCAAAAGCCCCCAAGAGAAAACCTGGCCGTTATGAGATCATCTAAAACGAAGGGATTACGCTGCCCCTGCCTGGACCTTCCTGGGGAATGGGACAGGTCCGGTGGTGGTGTTAATCAATGCGGAGGAGCCTGGCATTGGTGGCGACTATTATGGTGCTCAAGGACATCAGAATCGCCCCGACTGCCGGGCTGATCGCGAGACCCTGGTTGTAAAAGATTCCTGCCGCCAAAGGAATCGCAACCAGATTGTAACCGGCAGCCCACCAAAGATTCTGCATCATTTTGTTATAGGTAGCCCGGGAAAGTTTCAGTATATTGACTACATCAAGGGGATCGCTTCGGACCAGGATCACATCGGCGGTCTCTATAGCCACATCTGTACCAGCCCCGATGGCAATCCCTAAATCCGCCTGAGCCAATGCCGGGGCATCATTTACACCATCTCCCGTCATAGCCACTGTTTTTCCCTGGCCTTTTATGGCCAGGACCTGAGCTGATTTTCCCTCAGGCAGCACTTCTGCAAACACTCTTTGAATTCCAACCTGTTGGGCTATATATTCGGCCACCCGCTTATTATCGCCGGTTATCATGTAGGACTCTACCTGCATGGATTTCAAGGCATCTATAGCTTGGCGGGCAGAGTCCCGCAGGATATCAGCGAGAGCTATATATCCGAGCAATTGGTTGTCCTGCACCACGAAAATGACGGTTTTACCCTGTTCAGCCAGGGCTTCATACTGCTTTTCATCAAAGGGGATTTTCTGCTCCCGCATGAAACCAGGACTGGCTACGGTAATAACCTGGCCATCTACCTTTGCCTGCAGTCCGCGTCCGGTGATACTCCGGTAGTCGCTGACCGGTTTTGGCTTTATATTCCGGTGCCGCGCTTCCTTGACTATCCCCTGGGAAATAGGGTGGGCGGATTGAGATTCAATTGAGTAGGAGATACTGAGCAGCTCTTCATCGCTGATCCCCAGGGCTTGAATATCTGTAATGCCAAACTCCCCTTGGGTAAGGGTGCCGGTCTTATCGAAGATGACCGTGTCCACCTTCCGAGCGTTCTCGAAATGGGCCCGGTTCCTGATGAGGAGCCCCTTGCGGGCGGCAATACTGGTGGATACTGCAGTAACCAGGGGTATGGCCAATCCCAGTGCATGTGGGCAGGAGATAACCATTACTGTGACCGCCCTCTCCAGGGCGAAGCCCCAGTCCCCGCGCAGAACGGACCAAGCTGCGAAGGTAACAGTGCCGACCAATACTGCCACATAAAAAAGCCATTTGGCGGCAGTATCGGCCAACCGCTGGGTATTGGATCTGGTTTTCTGGGCTTCTCGCACCAAAACAATGATCTGGGCCAGGTAGGTCTCCGGGCCGGTTCTGCTCACCCTGATCCTGAGACTGCCTTCGCCATTGATGGCTCCGCCGATGACTGCTGCCCCAGGTTCCTTTTCTATAGGTGTGGATTCGCCGGTTATCATGGCCTCATTGACTGTGGAACGGCCCCTCAAAACCTCGCCGTCGATGGGGATTCTCTCTCCCGGCTTGACCAATATAATGTCACCCGCTTTGAGGGTCTTGACCGCAACGTCCAAGGTCTCATCACCGGCGGTAACCAGATGGGCTTCTTCCGGCATGAGTTTTACCAGTTCCTCCAGGGCCCGGGAAGCACCCAGGACCGATTTCATCTCGATCCAATGTCCCAGCAGCATGATGGCTATGAGGGTAGCCAGTTCCCAGAAAAAGTCCATCCCTGGCAGGATGAAAACCGTCAGGGCACTGTATATGTAGGCTACTGAAATAGCCATGGCAATGAGGGTCATCATACCTGGACTGCGTTGCGCCAGTTCATCCTTAGCACCCAATATGAAAGGCTTCCCGCCATAAATGAACAAGATGGTCGACAGGGCGAACAGCAGAAAGGTGTCGTTGTTAAACCGCAGGTCTATGCTTAAAAACATCTGGATCATGGGGGAGAGGATCAAGATAGGAACTGTCAGGAGCAAAGAGATCAGGAAACGGTTTTTGAAATCCTCTACCATCATGGCATGGTGATCGTGGTGGGGCTTTTCCTCCGGGCCGGGATGCTCAGCCATTTCATGCCCGGAAGGCTCAGCCATTTCATGCCCC
>CAZYGL010000176.1:0-4092 GCA_964647335.1 uncultured Syntrophomonas sp.
GCAGGAATTTAAAAAGCGCTACCAGCAATTGCGCGCGGTTGGCATCAACGAAGTATATATTGATGGCTCTTTTGCAACCGATAAATTTCATCCCAATGATATGGATGTCTACTTCGTAGTGCCGAGAAAGACATGGAGATCTGGAGCTGAACAGGCCTTGAAAGACCTGGATCCCGAATTTTGGAGGTTTGAACCTGAGTTGGGCGTTGACGGTAAACTGGGGTATCCCATGGCCTTCAGGCACCACATTGAAATGTACCCTGTTTACCTCGAGCATACTCCAGAATATGCCGAGTGCCAGGAAATGATAGATCCCAAGATCAAATTCTTCCGTACCGACAAATACTCCCATCGAACCAAGGGGATAATCAAGATAGAGGAGTTGACGGCATGATAAAAACTGATCGCCAATATAAGCTGGCCAAGGCTAAATGCCAGGAGGGGGCGGAACAGCTTAACAAACAGGTAGATGGTATGAAGATCCGGGGTTATTCTGAGCATGAAATCCAGTGTCTTACCGGATGCACTGCCAGGATGTTGGATCAGAGTTGTCAGGCCGTGGAGCTGTATCAACGCTTAAAGGATCATGATGTTTCTGCATTGCAGGGGCTGTCCGTCAACCGGCAGCTAATCGCATTAAGGATATTTCTGGGTATTTCCCAGACCGAATTAGCGTCCCGGCTAGGAATTGCCAGGGCGGAAGTTGTGCGGGATGAAAAAAATGAATATCCGGATTTGACAGTCCAACATTATTACCATGTGCTTCAGGCGATGGGATTATATCATATACCTGCGTATGTCCAAGGGGACTGGCGCGCAGCCCAGGAGGTGCGTGAGATTCTGGCCAAGACAGCCCAAGATCAAGGCAGTACGGCAATAATTGGTTAACCACAATGACGGAGTAATGGTATGAAAATCATTGTATTGGGTGATCTTCACGGTGAATTCACCAGGTTGAATTGCCTTATCGAGCAGGAGCAACCGGATATCATCTTGCAGGTTGGGGATTTCGGCTATTGGCCGCGAATCGATGACCAGGACCTGGCGGTTATTAATACTGCGCATACCAAGATATACTTTTGTGACGGCAATAATGATGACCTGGCTTACCTGCATCAGCTTGTAGAAATACCTGGGCAGCCGGTTCAGATAACACCAGAAATTATTTATATGCCCAGGGGTTCCGTCCTTGATCTTGAGGATGGAAGGCGGATTCTATTTATCGGTGGTGCCCAGTCCATTGATCAGGGCCGGCGATTTGAAGGTTGGGACTGGTTCCCTAAAGAGGTAATCTGTGACCAGGATGTATGCGAGCTGCCGGATTCAATGATAGACATAATAATTTCCCACACCTGCCCGGAGGAATTCCCTATCGAAAAATACAGCCGCCAGAAATACCCGGAGGCAGATCCCTCCCGTCAAATCCTGTCGCAGATCCTGCGCCGCTACACGCCTTCACTCTGGTATTTTGGCCACTGGCATGTATTTGCCCAGGAACAATATCTCAATACAAAATGGACTTCACTCGGATGGGCCCGGCACTGGGGAGGGTGGTTTAGGATTCTGCCCCCAGCCGAATGATTTGCAGCCACTGATCTATTAATCGGCAGAGGAAAAAACTTAGAAGAGAGGTTGGTCGTGATGATAGCAAAAAAAATGCAGGTGCAGGTCGAGAACAGTTCAGTTATCAGGGCAATGTTCGAAGAGGGAAAAAGACTTGCAGCGATCCACGGAGCTGATAACGTATTTGATTTCAGCCTGGGTAATCCCAATGTAGAGGCTCCGCCTGAAGTCAAGCTGGCAATCATCGACATATTGAATGAGTATGAGGCCATGGGCATCCATGGATACATGAACAATTCCGGCTACGAAGAGGTGCGGGACGCAATTGCCGATTCGATCAACAAAAAATTCGCCACCTCTTTTACCCATAACAACATCATAATGACAGTGGGCGCAGCCGGCGGATTGAATGTTATCCTGAAGACTCTGCTCAATCCGGGAGATGAGGTTATTACGTTTGCTCCCTATTTCGGGGAATACAGGAATTATGTCAGTAATTACGATGGCGAGCTGGTGGTCGTTTCACCTAATACGGTCGATTTTCAGCCGAACCTGGCAGAATTCAAGGATAAGGTAACACCCCGGACCAAGGCGGTGATCATATGCAGCCCCAATAATCCTACGGGGATCATATATTCCGAAGATACGATCATCAATCTTGCGGATATACTGCGTGCCAAACAGAAAGAATTTAACACGGATATCTACATAATTTCCGATGAACCTTATCGCGAACTGGCATACGATAATATAAAGGTTCCTTATCTGACACAATACTACGACAATGCCATAGTTGGCTACTCCTTCAGCAAGTCGTTGTCCCTGCCTGGGGAAAGGATAGGCTACCTGGTCATACCGGATCAGGCCTCTGATTTCGAGAACCTTATCTCGGCTGCCAATATAGCCACGCGGATCCTGGGATATGTCAATGCTCCTTCCTTGTTCCAGCGGGTTATCGCTAGGTGCTTGAATTCACAGGTGGATCTGGAAGCATATAACCGCAACCGGGAGCTGCTCTATTATGGGCTCACTTCTTTCGGCTATCAGTGCGCCAAACCTGAAGGTGCCTTCTATATGTTCGTGAAGTCCCCAATCGCTGACGAGGTAGAATTCTGCCGCGTGGCCAAGCAAAAGAATATCCTGATCGTGCCGGGCAGTTCGTTTGGCTGCCCTGGATATGTGCGCATAGCCTATTGTGTGGCTTATAAGACGATTGAGCGTGCATTGCCAGGCTTCAAGGCGCTGATAGAAGAACTGAAATAAGGAA
Organism: uncultured Syntrophomonas sp.; assembly: GCA_964647335.1. GTDB lineage: Bacteria > Bacillota > Syntrophomonadia > Syntrophomonadales > Syntrophomonadaceae > PHAA01. The sequence goes on from CAZYGL010000176.1 coordinate 2,831, forward strand.
AGCCGACTTTATTATCTGGGCGTTTAAAGGAGGGAATGATCGTGAAAAAATTAATGTGGCTGCCACTCTTGCTATTATTGACGCTGGGCTTGGGTGGTTGCGGCACTAACGCAGACTCACCGTCCAGTCCGCCTCCTTTGACCGAAAACAATGATAAGCCGACGGAAACACCGCCCAATCAGCCGGCGCCTGTTCCAGCAGGGCAGAGCATGGAAGCAGTGGGGGGATTGCGCTTGGGTATGACAGTGCTCGAGGTGGATAAAATAATGGGAAGTATATATCAGGAGAGAGTTGAGGAAGATCCAGGCGGCCCATTCCGCGAGCCTTTCAGTGTCCGCACTTTTCCAAGCGGCTGCGATATCGTTCTTGGACATACCACGGGAAAGGTATTGCAAATCGAAGTATACAATTCTGCTTTTCCGACCGAAATGGGGATCAAAGTAGGAGATAAGTCTATAGCGGCTCTGCAGTTATATCGCACAAAATATCCGGAATGGGTTGGAAACCAGAGTCCGGAAATCCTGCCGGGTTGGTTTGAAACCGAACCGGGGGTATTACTAATTTATTCCAGCCAGGTGAACCGGGAGCGTAGCAACTATAATCTGGGCGAAAACAGCCAGATATATTCGATCACACTGGGATATTCCCGGTATTTCGATTAAATTGTTAAGGCAGTATTGAAGCCAATAATTGGAGGCAGGGAATTGCAGGACAGGTTACAAGACCTGGGATGGTCTGAGAAAATCAAAAAGCAAGCGGCGGAATACTGTGAGTTCCGCTTGGGGAGAGTCATAGCTCAATATAAGGGGATTTACCGGGTGGCAACTGAAGCCTCGGAAGTCTATGCCGAGATTTCGGGACGCCTGAGGTATTTGGCAGATGACAATACGACATTTCCAGCAGTGGGAGACTTTGTCCTGTTGGATAGGGACAATGATGAAGCCGGGCATGCGATAATTCATATGATTATGCCACGCCACAGCGCCTTTATCCGCAAAGCTGCCGGTACCGCTCATGAGGTGCAGGTTGTGGCAGCCAACATCGATGTGGTGTTTATATGCATGTCACTGAACCGGGACTTCAATCTGAGAAGACTGGAGCGCTATCTGGCTGTAGCCTGGGACAGCGGATCCACTCCGGTCATAGTCCTGACCAAAGCCGACTTGTGCAGGGATACTGAGCAGAAACTCAAGGAGATAGAAAGCGTGGCCCTGGGAGTTGAGTGCTTGGTAACGTCCAGCATGTCTGATGACGGCTACGAA
>CAZYGL010000177.1:0-4069 GCA_964647335.1 uncultured Syntrophomonas sp.
GTTAAACTCATTCTGCCATGATTTCACCGCGGTGATGGTCTCGGTGAACCGCACCCTGGCTGGTCTCCTGTGCGGGATCCTGGTGGGCCTGGGGGCAATGATAGTTATCAAACTGGGCGAGTGGCTGTTCGCCAAACTGAACGCATAGCGCAGCCGCAGCCAAGCGGCTCGGATCGATCCGAACTGTTCAGAATGGCTAAAAGGGTGCCTCCGCAAAAAGAGGCACCCTTTTTATTTTGCTATTATGTTTGATACCTGGTGGTCAGCTACTAGTCGCGCTTGCGCAGGGTGGGGAACAGGATGACGTCCCGGATCGAAGGGGAATTGGTCATCAGCATGACCAGGCGGTCGATACCTATCCCCAGCCCGCCGGCCGGGGGCATTCCGTATTCCATGGCATTCAGATAATCATCGTCCATCATATGGGCTTCCGGATCCCCGCCTTCGCGGCGTTCCACCTGTTTGAGGAAGCGCTGGCGCTGGTCCAGGGGATCATTCAGTTCGGAGAAGGCATTGGCGATCTCGCGCTGCATGATAAACAGTTCAAAGCGGTCCGTGAACTGGGGATCATCGTTGTTGCGTTTGGCCAGGGGGGATACTTCCACCGGGTGCCCATAAATGAAGGTTGGCTGGATGAGCTTGTCTTCCACGAATTCCTCGAAGACGTCATTTATTATGTCTCCCCTGCTGCCCTCGGGATTGACCTCCAGGCCCAGCCCTTCGGCTGCCTTGCGGGCTGCCTGGTCGCTCTTGATCTGCCTGAAGTCCACGCCGGTATGCTCGTTAATGGCATCCAGCATGGTCACCCGCGGCCAGGGCGGTGCGAAATCCAGCAGCTGTCCTTCGAACTCAGCCTGCATGGAGCCATTCACCTTCTGGGCTACACTGGAGATGAGGTCTTCGGTCAGGTCCATCATGACCTGGAAGTCAGCAAAGGCATGATATAGTTCAAGCATGGTGAATTCAGGGTTATGTTTGGTGGAGATACCTTCATTGCGGAAATTGCGGTTGATCTCATAGACCTTTTCCAGCCCGCCCACCAGCAGCCTCTTCAGGTACAGCTCGGGGGCTACCCGCAAATAGAGTTTCATATCCAGGGTGTTGTGATGGGTAATGAAAGGACGCGCCGTGGCCCCGCCGGGGATGGGCTGCATCATGGGGGTCTCAACTTCCAGGAAGCCCCGCTCATCCAGGTAGTTGCGCAGCTCCTTGATGATCTGGCTGCGCTTTATGAAAACCTGGCGCACCGAGGGGTTTACGATCAGGTCCACATAACGCTGGCGATAGCGGAGTTCCACATCTTTCAGGCCGTGCCATTTCTCGGGCAGGGGATTCAGGGATTTGCTCAAAAAGGTGAAGTCATGGACATGGACCGATATCTCGCCCTTCTGGGTGCGAAATACTATCCCTTCCACCCCCAGGATATCACCCAGGTCGAGTTTCTTGAATAGCTCATACTGGCCTTCTGCCAGGTCGTCTTTGCGGAAATAGAGCTGGATGTCCCCGGACAGGTCCTGCAGATTGGCAAATCCGGCCTTGCCGTGGCGGCGTTTGGACATGATCCGGCCGGCTATCTTAACCGTCGCCCCTTCGAGATTGTCGAAATCGGCGTGGATGATGCCGGCCTGGCAGTCCCTTTCGAAACGGCTGCCGAAGGGATCGATGCCTGACTCCCGCAGTTCGCTCAGTTTGTCCAAGCGCACCTGCTTGAGTTCGCTGGTAGTCATTTCTTGCTCTGACATTAGAACGCTTCCTTATATATCAATTTGGCTGCTATTTTTCCACCTTGAGGATCTTGTACTTGATGGTTCCGGCTGGCGCCTCTACCGGGACTACCGCCTTGACCGACTTGCCCATGATCGCGCGACCCACGGGCGATTCATCCGATATTTTCCCGTCCTTCAATTTGGATTCTGCCGATGAAACCAGGGTTATTATCACTTCCCGGCCCGATTTCATCTCTTTCAGCTTCACCTTGGACCCCAGTGATACCACATCGGTGCGGATCTCATCGTCTTCCATCAGGCGGGATTTCTTGAGGGTTTTTTCCAGGGTCAGGATCCGCCCCTCGATGAAGGCCTGTTCGTTCTTGGCGTCCTCGTATTCCGAGTTTTCAGAGATATCACCAAAGGCGATGGCCTGTTTGATGCGCTCTGCTACTTCTTCACGGCGCACCGACTTCAGCGTTTCCAGCTCTGATTCGAGCTTCTGCAAACCCTCTTTGGTTAAGATGATTTCTCTGTCGTGATTGTTGAAGTTCTCCGCCATCTTATCGCTCCTAACATTAAATCCTCTGCTATGCTACAAGGCTGCCTTCCCTGGCCGGCAGCGGTCAGCAGGCAGCTCCACGTAAACTCTTTCGGTCAATGCAATAAATTATAGAGGCCTCCTAAATCCTTGTCAAGACAGGGGGCCCCCGCTGGTGTGGGTTTCACTCTCATCAAGTATGTTTTCTTCGCCATGGAGCTCTTTTTTTCCTGCTTATGGCGCTCTAATCTTAATATTCCACCTCTAGTATTCTCAGGGGGTCCAGGTGTTGAGGTCGATGACCCCGGGTTTGAGGTTCAGTTGCTGCAGCATAGCGTAGTAGTCATCCGGGGTGATCGCTTCCAGGGGCTTGCCCATTATGCTCACCATCAGGGCCTCGATGACATTGGTGCCGAAGGATCTCCCCCCCATATCCGGGGTGGTGGTGATGACCTTGGCAACTCCCCGTTCCTTCAGAAGGACCAGGTCGTCCCGGGTGGTTGTATTGGTGATTATGACCTTGCCCGGGATCTGTTCGGGCAGGTAGCGGCGGATATACAGGAAATCCCCGGCGATAACATCATTCTCATGATAATACTTGGAATACTTGGGGATGATCTCGTCCTGTTTGGCGCCGGTGGGGTAGAGCATATCGAAGGGCAGCTGCACCACGATGGGGGCGATCAAACGGCCCACCAGGCGCAGCATCCGCAGGGAGTGCAGGGGGATAGGCACCCCGATGGTATATATGAGGTCCCCGACTGTCAACTTGGCCCCCACCTCTTCGAAGGCTTCCGCCATGCCGAAACGGTCCACCCCGCTCACCATCAGCACTTTCTTGCCCCGCAGATCGTAGATGCCGTCATGCTGCACATCCATGATGCATTTGCGTTCCAGGGTGTTTTTAAGCCCGCTGCCATCCACCATAGGGGTTTTAACGGCGGCGGCCAGAAGTTTCTTGGCATCCCTTATGACATAGCGCTTGCCGCCCAACTGAACATAGAGGTCGATGCCTCCCATGCCAAACGCGTCTATCTTGCCGTCCAGGTCGCGGATCAGCTGGATGGCCCTATCCCAGTTACCGTCAGTGCCGATTCTTTCTATGCGGAATTTTTCGCCCATAAAATCGGTTTCAAAGGCATGGTCACGCTTGGACGAACCCAGGCTAACGCTCACGATATGTTTCATCTCTAAGCCCCCTTGTGTTACTCTGCTAGCGGCCGGACTTGATGGCCCGCAGTATTTTGCGTATAGCCTTGGGATCCACCCATTTGTCTTCCGTGATCGGCGAAATGCCGATTTCTATTCCAATCACATCGCTGTCCAGCATACTCTGGACCATTTTTATGCGCTGGTCTGAACCGATGAAGATGGTCTTTTCGTAATCGTGGAGCCTGGCTATGATATCCATTAGTTCACCCAGCATTTCCCGGCCGGTCCGCTCATCCACATAGGCCAGCCGTTCTGCCTCGGTCATCAGGAAGATAAAGTCGACCCCTTCCTCCTCCAGGATCGACTGGATCTCTTGTTTGTTGCTGATGGGGAAGCCGATGCAGGCAATGGACCGGCCCTTGCGCAGCTCGCCGATGCCCTCCAGGCGGGAAATAAAGGTGCGGTCTACCCCCAAGCGGTCGGCCACCTCCTGCTGGGATAGACCCCGGGCCCGCAACTGCAGGATCTTACGGATGGTCAAGTCGATCTTCTGCATTGATATGATTTTGTCCTGGATGCGGATGAAATCCATCTGCACACACTCCTTGAGCACGACTTTGTGTACATCAATGGCAAAATTATAGCACTGCCAGCCTGACAATGCTAGTTT
>CAZYGL010000178.1:0-4004 GCA_964647335.1 uncultured Syntrophomonas sp.
TGGTGGACGGGGCGGTTATTGATCGGCTGCCGGTTCAAGTAGCTCAGGCGCGAGGAGCTGACCTGGTGATAGCGGTCGATGTAACCTTTGGACCAGGAAAAAAGATCGTAATCAATACCGCCATGGATGTGATCCTAACCTCCCTGGAAATAATGGGCAAGCACCACTTTGATACGGTCTTGCCTCATGCCGATATACTGATACAACCCGAAGTTTCACACATAAACCCCAAGGAATTCGACCGGTCCCGTGAAATTGTTGATTTAGGCCGGAGGGCCATGGAAGACAAGCTTGGTGAGCTGAAGAGCAGGCTTAAGCGGCTCTCAAACAAGAAATCCCCGTAATATGGGAGATGAGAAGTATCTGTTTAACCGTGTTCACCGACAATCACTGGGGAGGTGGTGAAATCCCGGGAACCAATCCTGGCAGTTGAGCGAGGATATAGCAATGTATAGATATCAGTGGCCTGCACATCCAGTTGAAGCATACCTCGCACTCGAGGGTCATCGATATCCTGGCTGGCGGCTTTGACTTCACTGCCCCGGTTCAATACCCTGAGCGATGATTTATTTTTGATCTCTTGCAGGATTTTGCGACCTTGTGTAGAAAAACCTAAGATGTGCAAATATTGTGGCCCAACCTGGTCAAAGCCCAGCATTTGCCTCGATTCTATGTGTAATAGCATATAGAGCAAAAGCCGGTTGATGCGGGTCGAACTGTAGCGTTTGGATTTAATGGATCGCGTGAGTTCTTCCATGCTGCCGCTCAAGTTGGCTGCTTCTTGGATCCGATTTTCCAGACCTTCGGATATTTCGTAGATTTGGCTTAATCTTTCTTTAGGAGTGGTCCTGAGCATTGATAGGACTGCAGAACCCAGGCCATCCGCGTAATTTGGCGCCCGGCCAGCTTCAATCTCCTGGCGAAGCAAGTTGAAAGCACTTGCTGGCATGGCATCCGCCAGACTGCTGTCGGCAGGGTGAGAACGTAAATGCTGCCGGATAGCGGTGGCACTTGCATAGGATGACATTTCAGTGCTGTTATATCCAGGCCCACGGCGTGGGATGGTGATGGGCAGCAGTGAGGCATGTGTAAGGTGCAAGGCCCGGAGGTATTCCAAGGCCAGGATATTGTTGGGTTGCAGCAGAATGCTGTCCAGAGCATCTATTTCCGAGCCCAGGATCGTGTGGACGGCTTTGGCGCGGGCAGCCGGGAAACTGAGACCTTGACCCAGATGGGTTTTCAGTTGGATTTTATATGCCTGAGGTTCGGAGGCTAAGAGTCTGGCAATAGTCTGCAGGGTTGACAATTGTCCGGATTCGCTGCCAAAAGCCAGGTGTGTTACCACCCCGGTGCGGTATAGGAGCTCGATTCCTCCCCGCGCGAAGTAAAAAGCACTGCGTACAGCCGAGGAAAAAGGCAGTTCAACAACCAGGTCTACTCCGGCTTCCAGAGCCATGCGAGCTCGGACCCATTTATTGCATATTGCGGCCTCTCCTCTTTGTACGAAGTTGCCGCTCATGGCACAGATAATGGCCGAAAAATCGCCCATCTTGCGGGCCTGGTCGATAAAGTAGCAATGGCCGTTGTGGAGAGGGTTGAATTCAGCTATTATGCCTAGAACTGGCGTAAGCACTTCCCCTTTACCGTTTTATTGTTGACACCCAAAATAATAGCATAATTGAGAACTTTATCACATGGCTTGTGATAATAATAACCGCAAAGGACTGTAACCAGCAGTTTCGCGGTTGAAAAAAAAGGGAGGTTAGGAAATGAGTTTATTGGCAGAAATCAAAGAAAAGGCAGCGAAAAAGGGTAAAACTATTGTTCTCCCCGAAGGTACAGAAAAGAGGACCCTCTTGGCTATTAAGGACATTGTGGCCCAAAAAATAGCCAATCCGATCATTTTGGGTGATGAGAGTGCAATCAGAGCAGCGGCCAGCGATGCAGGCGCTGATCTGAGCGGAGCAGAAATAGTCGATCCTGCGAAAGCGGCTTTTTTTGATGATTATGTTCAAGCCTTCTATGAGATGCGCAAAAGCAAAGGATTGACCCTGGACCAGGCTAAAGCCAGCATGCTGGATCCCCTTTTCTTTGCATCCATGATGGTAAAAATGGGCAAAGCTGATGGGGAAGTAGCCGGAGCCGAGAATACTACCGGCAACGTCCTGCGGCCCGCCTTGCAGATAATCAAGACAGCCCCCGGCATATCAGCCGTTTCAGGTTCCTTTATCATGATAGTCCCCAACTGCGAATACGGATACAATGGTATTCTGGTATTTGCCGATTGTGCTGTTACCCCCATGCCTACAGCTGAAAACCTGGCCGAGTTTGCCAAAGCTTCAGCTCAGACAGCAGTGACCCTCTGTGGCATGCCTGAACCCAAGATAGGAATGTTGTCCTTCTCCACCAAGGGAAGCGCAAGCCACGAGGTAGTTGACAAAGTAGCCAAGGCTACCGCTATTGCCAAAGAGAGGTTCCCCGAACTCAAGGTTGACGGTGAGTTCCAGGCTGATGCGGCTCTGGTGCCCAGTGTGGGTGCTTCAAAAGCTCCGGGCAGCCCGGTGGCAGGACAATGCAATGTTCTCATATTCCCCGATTTACAGGCAGGAAACATCGGCTACAAATTAGTCCAGAGATTTGCCAAGGCTGAGGCCATCGGACCTATCCTGCAGGGCATCGACAAACCGGTCAATGACCTTTCCAGGGGATGCAGCGTCGAGGACATAGTCAATGTTGTAGCTATGACTGCAGTTAGAGCTTAGACTTATTGTCTGGCTTGAGGCTAAAAGGTAAAAACGATCTCTAAAATAATGAAGGAGGAATCATGTAATGAAGGTTCTAGTAGTAAACGCCGGCAGTTCATCCATCAAGTATCAGGTATTTGATATGACCGATGAATCGGTGCTGGCCAAAGGGCTGGTCGACCGTGTTGGCATCCCCGGCACTACCCTGAAGCACGAACCAGCTGGCAAAGACGATGTCCTGATCAAAAAGGACCTCCCCAACCATACCGAGGGGATGAAGCTGGTTCTGGAAGTTCTGATCAATGAAGAATATGGCTGTATCAAGAGCATGGACGAAGTTGGAGCCGTGGGACACCGCGTGGTACACGGCGGTGAGGATTTTGCTGCTTCAGTTGTGATCGATGACAAGGTCAAGAAAGTAATCAGGGATTGCTTCGACGTGGCTCCACTCCACAATCCCCCCAACCTGATGGGCATCGAAGCGTGCCAGGAACTGATGCCGAATGTACCCCATGTAGCTGTTTTCGACACTGCTTTCCATCAGACTATGACTGCCGGAAACTTCATGTATGCTTTGCCCTATGATGTTTATGAGAAATATAAAGTAAGAAGATACGGCTTCCACGGCACCTCCCATTTCTATGTGTCTCACCGGGCTGCCGACATGCTCGGCAAACCCTATGCCGACTGCAAGATCATCACCCTGCATCTGGGCAACGGCGCCAGCATGGCTGCCATCAAAGATGGAAGAGTCATAGATACTTCCATGGGCTTCACTCCTCTGGAAGGATTGGTTATGGGCACCCGCTCCGGCGACATCGATCCTGCAATCGTGTTCTTCCTAATGGACAAACTCAACATGGATGCTTCCGAAGCCAACAACTACTTTAACAAAAAGTCAGGTTTGCTGGGACTATCCGGGGTATCCAATGACCTGCGCGACATTTTGGAAGCTGCCGATTCCGGTAATGAGAGAGCTCAGTTGGCCCTGGACGTATACTACAACAAGATCAAAGGATATATCGGCAACTATATCGCCAAGCTGAACGGCTGTGACTGCTTGGTCTTTACGGCCGGCGTTGGCGAAAATGGTATCGACGTTCGCGAGAATATATGCAAGGACCTCGAGGCCCTGGGCATAAAGATGGATGCACCCAAGAACAAAGTCAGAGGCAAGGAAGTAGATGTAGCTGCTGATGATTCCAAGATCAGAATCTTCATCATTCCTACCAATGAAGAGCTGGTAATAGCCCGCGACAC
>CAZYGL010000179.1:0-3973 GCA_964647335.1 uncultured Syntrophomonas sp.
AATAAGGACCGCTGCCTGGCTTGGAGTGAGCATAAACTCTGTTTTCTCTGCGGGGAACAATGTCCGTTCCAGGCCATAAGCGGAGATAGGAGGCTGAGACCTACCGTAATAGCTGATAAATGCGTTGGCTGCGGAGCATGTGAGAATGGCTGCCCGGTCATCGGCGAAGCCGCGATCCGGGTGTATCCTCGCTAGGCCACAATTCGAATGCTGACTGGGGACGACATAGAATAAACCTGAACGGACGAAGGAGTATTAGAAGAATGAATATAACGGAATCAATCGAAGTCAAAAGCAGGGAAGAATGGCGGGCATGGCTGCAAGAGCATTACCAATCCAAGCAGGAGATATGGTTGATTTTCAATAAGAAGCATTCTGGCAAGGCCCGCATTGCCTATAACGATGCGGTCGAAGAAGCCCTATGTTTTGGATGGATTGACAGTCAGACCAAAAGAATCGACGAGGTAAGATATGCCCAGCGTTTTAGCCGCCGCAAACCGGGGAGCTCATATTCCCAGGCTAATAAAGAGCGCCTCAAGTGGCTGATTGCCCGGGGTATGGTTGTACCTGAGGTGCTTGAGGAGATATCCGGCTTGGTTTGGGACGAGGCAGTCATGCCAGAAGACATAATCGAAGCTATCAAGCAAAATCCGGAAGCCTGGACAAACTTCCAGACTATGTCCGACTCCTACAAACGCATCCGGATCGCCTACATAGAAAGCGCCAGGCAACGTCCTGCAGAATTTAAGAAAAGACTGGCCTATTTTATTGCCAAAACTGCGCAAAACAGGCTTATCGGCTATGGGGGCATCCATAAGTACTACTGAACAGGTTAGAGACCTCGGTTGATAATATGGAAAAAATGGAATAAAGTGAAATTAACCCAAGCAATTTGTTCCCACGGATGATCGAGTAATATGTATTGTTTTAGGATAAGGACTGCTCTGACCCTCGGCATTAATATTGATTGGTGGTGGTGAAAATGCGTAGAGGCCTGTTGTTTGTCGTGTCAATCGCTTTGATAATGACAGCATACTCAGTATGGAGTGCCAGCGGACGCGATTATGAACCTGCGGCAATGGATCCACAGATCAAGTATGCCCAATCTGTCGGGAATTATGGCTGAGGAGGCAATCTTGTGGCTATTCAGCCATACATGGTGGTGGGTGATTACTCAAGCCAGGAGAGATTTGCTGCTAAATTAGATGCCTATTTCCAGGCAGCACAGGGACAGGGCTGGTTTTGCTCCAAGACGGTTGTGGTACTCCCTGAATACCTTGGATCCTGGCTGGTGGTGGAGGGTGAAAAGAGCCAGGTTTATGAGGCGCAAACAATCAATGATGCTATGTTGTGGATTGCCAGTTCCAATCTGTTTCCTTTTACCCGCTATGCCCTTGCAACTTCAGCCCCCAACCGGGTCGAATACGCTCTTTTCAGGATGAAATCCCAGGCCATGGCCCAGACCTATGACCAGGTCTTATCATCACTGGCGGAGAGATATGGGGTAACCATCGTGGGTGGATCGATCGTTCTGGCGTCGCCGACCATCAGTGACGGACACCTGGTCAGCGGTCAAGGGCCGCTTTTCAGCGTAGCTCCCATTTACAAGCCTGATGGGCGGGCCTATCCTGAACTGGTTTTTAAAGCGCACCCTTTGGACGTAGAGCAGGTATTCATGCAAGCCAAGCCGGCAGAGGAACTGCCTGTAATAGACAGCCCGGTGGGGAAGATGGGCATTTTGATATGCGCTGATTCCTGGTATCCGGAAGTCTATGAGGTGATGAAGCAAAAACAGGCCGAGGTAGTGGTGACAGTCTCCTATATAAATACCATGGAGGCTACCTGGACCGGCTACAGCGGATATCCCAATCCGGCAGATGTGGATGCCAGTGACTTGAATAGTATTAATCTACAGGAAGCCTGGTCCAAGTATGCCTTCGCCGGTCGCCTGCCAACCAGCGGGATTCCGAATGGGGTGCTGGATTGCCTTCGGGGCCGACTATGGGATCTGGGCTTTGCCGGTGGGACGGTCCTGGTCAAGGACGGAGAGGTAATCGAGATGCCCCAGGTTGATGGTGCCGCATTGGTCAACATGTGGTTATAGTACTGGAATATTTTTACCAAGAGTGATTCGTTTGTTATAATTGAAATATAGCAACTATTATGATTTCCCAACAAGAAAGGAGAGGCTGAGATGAGTAAAGAATCCAAACCCGCACGCAGATTCTATCCTCTTGCTCCGTCAGATTTTTTCAACGCCATGCTGGGAGGATGGAAAATGGCAGATGAACGTTGGGATGAATTTTGGGAGAAGGGCATGCTGCCTGAGGCAGTCCGGATGAGGGCCGATCTCCATGAAACCGACGCTGCCTACATCCTGGAAGCTGAAATGCCGGGCTTCAAAAAGGAAAATATTTCGGTAGAATACCGGGATGGCCGGCTCTATGTGGAGGCCAAAAAGGAAGAAGAGACCAAAGTGGAGAAAAAGAATTATATCAAACAGGAGAGGTATTTTGGTGAAGTTTCCCGTCGTTTCAGGGTAGAAGGGATCAAGGAACAAGAGATAACGGCAGAATACAAAGATGGAATCTTAAAGGTTAACATGCCCAAGGCAGAACCGCAGCCAGAAACAAAAAAAACCATCGCTGTCAAATAAGCATACAGCAGTTACAAAGCACAGTTAGATCCCAGCGAAGCTAATCGCTGGGATTTTTTTAAGCTGGTCAGTAAGCGGTAGCTGGGCTGCTATGTCGGAGTGAGCGCAAGCTTCGGCTGTGATATGATGGATACGTAAATATTGCACGGAGGTGTTATACGATGTTGCCCGATAAAGCCAGAGAAATTCTTCATGAGAACCGCCAATGCTGCCTGGGAACATTGGATGGTGAAGCTCCCTACCTGTCATTGATGTTATATTCCTTCATACCCGAGGAGGAAGTAATCGTGATGAGCAGTTTCAGGAATAGCAGCAAAGTGAAACAGATCCTCAAAAACCCTCGGGCAGCAATTCTGGTCCATGAAGCTGAAGAACTGGAGAACCCAGTAAGCTTGACCCTGTTGGGGAATATTGCGGTCCTGGCAGGCCAACCGGCAGAATACTACCGAGATTTACATAGTCATAGTCACCCCCAGCAAGCCCAATTTATTGAGGGCACAGAAATTGCGATCCTGCTATTCACCCCAAGCGGGGGAATCCTGGCTGACCGGCAGGGAGGAGTCGATCGCTTTGGAGTAGCAGAGGATTGAACTGGAAAAGGCTCTATCACCGGTGATATGGAGGAGGTATGCAGGGTGTCGATAGGTTACGCCTGTATTGCCCTGGGTGTGTATGACAGCAAAATGAGGGGCTGCACGCTGAAAAATGCCAGCCCCGAAAATCTGGACCGGCTGATAGGGATCAATCTCTCGAACCTATCCCGGATTCTGGACTACAATATCAAGCGCAGAATTAGCCTGTTTCGAATAAGTTCCGATGTAATCCCGTTTGGATCTCATCCCGTCAATCGTAATCCCTGGTGGGCTACCCATACTGAAGCCCTGGAGGCGTTGGGCAGGAAAATAAACCTGGCTGGGATGCGGGTATCCATGCATCCGGGACAGTACACAGTCTTGAATTCCCCGGATCGGGATATTGTTGCCAGGGCCGTTGCCGATCTGGAATATCACACACGTTTTTTGGATGCTTTAGGTCTACCGAGCCAGCATAAAGTCATACTTCATGTGGGTGGTCATTATGGTGATCACGTCGAGGCGGCGGCCAGGTTCAGGAAGAATTATGCCGAAATGGCGGAAGAGATCCGCAGCAGGCTGGTTATCGAAAACGACGAAAAATTCGATATAGTTCAGGTTCTGGAGCTGGGTCGGTCCCTGCAAATGCCTGTGGTATTCGACGTTTTCCACCATAGTTGCCGACCGCCACGAGATAAGCGAAGTGTCAGGGAATGGATCGATCTCTGCCAATCGACCTGGAAAG
>CAZYGL010000180.1:0-3940 GCA_964647335.1 uncultured Syntrophomonas sp.
GTCCATAGCTGGAACCTGCCCAGATCCGATCGTTGTAAGTGATGTCGTCCAGCAGCACTATGGTCTCCCCGCTGGTCACCACATCCAGGGCAGCGGCCAGGGTCTCATAGTAGTCATCGCCGATCTTGCAGGCACCTGTGGTCTCAGCGATGGTGACATCATCCAAATGGATATTGTTGCCGTAGCCAGAAATGCCCTCGAAGCCGATCTGCACATCCATATTACCGGCATAAGCGCTTATGTCGATCACGTGCTCCTTCCAGCCAGTGGTCGAGTCGTTGCGATAGACTGTCGTCAACTGATCCCACGCAGACCCGTTATCAGTGGAGATCTTAACATTTATCCTATCGCCAGAACTGGCATAACCAGTATCATGGTACATCCAGAAGCGCAGTGCATACGTGTGGCCTGACAGCATGTCAACACCGCTGCTGTGGTACATAAAACCTGTGCTCCCGGATGTTAGCGAGAAAGATCTGAAAGTGGCTGCATTGGTCCCGCTATGGGCTGCAACACTGGGGGAAAGCGGCGCTTGAAACTGCCAGGGATTGATTGCTGCGGAGGTGATACTCCAGCCTGCTGGCGCCGTATAGGTCCCCAATGGCGCTTCGAAGCTCTCGCTCAGTAGCACCGTGTCCGGGCCAGATACAGACAGCACATAATTGCTGAAATGGTTGACCGTGAAAGAGACCGTGTCGGTGGATTCGTCGAAAGCGAGGTCGCTCACCGAGCCGCCCGCCACATCCTGGGCTACTGCTGAGAAGTCCTCTGCGGCCAGCCCTTGAAAACTGGGTGAGGTCACGGAAACAACCGCACCGGTGCCGCTCAGGAAGGAGAGTGCGCCTGGTGTAACATCGACCCCCATGATGAATTGTTCCAGAGCGTTTCCGGCGGGGACAGCCACTTCCTGCATGATCAAACCGTCTTCCAATCCTTCCAATTCCGCGCTGTTATCAAGCAAGTTTAATCCTTCAAAGGCGATGGTCCCGGCTATCCCAGGAGCTACGGCCTTGGTGAAAGAGATATCCATGTCCCTCAGGTCCTCGCCAGCCTGCCCCCCGCTGCCTATGACCGGAGCACTGCTTACTCCGTCAGGCATCACCAGGACACCATCCAAGCCTACTACAGCGTTTTTCCCGCTCTGGGTGAGCACAATGAAGTCAGTCACCTGCCCCTGCAGGGTGTTCTGCCAGGCAGCACCGTTAAATACATAGAGTTTGACCCCGATCACCCCCATGGTGAGGTTGTTGGCCAGGGTGCCGGTTATGGGCGTGGAGAGGTTGCCCCCTACCTGCAGGGTTCGGGTCGCATAGAAGCCCGTGCCGTCCCCCATGCCGTTGGACAGATCGGGGAAAACCGTAAAATCGGAAAATGTCCCGCTGGCGTCCACCACGCCCAGGGCCACCCTAAGGGTGGTGCCAGCTGGAATACCAGTCGGTGGCACTCCCACCGGGATATTGGCCAGGTCGAAGGTCAGCGTGTCCCCTCCGAAATACACCTGATCCAGGTCCCCGTCGGAAAATACTGCGGTCTCTGGGATGGAAGCCTGCGCGGCCAAAGGCAGCGCTGCCAGCAACCCCAGCACCATCACCAATCCCAACAGAAGCGCTCCAGTCTTGTTCCTCTTCATCCACATTCCTCCCTATAATACAGATCCTGATTGGGCGGATACAGTCAAGCCCTGGCTGTTCCCGCTGATAATTGCTTTGATATTTCTCTGTCCAGGTACAAAATCCTCTTTGTCCTGCCATGCCAAGCTCCGATTATCGCGGCATTGCCCTCCGGCCCATAGGTCGGCAGCAGGGCCACACAATATCCTGTTTGATGGGTTCCAACTGTAAAACCATTACCCCACTGATTTGTTAAATATTTCACAATCAATTTTATAGCATTTGACACAATGCCATAAGTAGCAAAAACTTGTTATATGTTCTATATAGCCCGCCTACCGGCTCAGCCGTTTACAGTCAGTTTAGTTCTCACCGATACCCTTAACCCGGTGCCGCCCACATCTTCAGGGGGGCGGTGTCTGCCGCCATCCAGACAAAGCGGATACTGTTCCCCCTCCAAAGCTTCCAGAATTCTCTCGACAATAATTTTGTGCCTCCAGCTGTCACCCAAATCATACTAATAGATAAATGGTTTGCTCACCTGGACCAATTGATCAACCTTGGCTTTCCTGCTTTGCCCTACTCCACCTTATTGTGGCCTTTAGATTCACCCGCTAACATTTCTTCATTTCACCAAGCTGGAGCATCTCACTTCGGTGTTACCTATGTAATCACACTGATTACCATTCATCCTATAATAAATCAGCCCTGTCAGCAAAACGCCCACAGAGGCTGCGACAGAATCCAGGACAATATCGGATACCATGAATGCCCTGCCACTTACAAATAGCTGGTGAACTTCATCGAAAACAGCATAGCCACAGGAAATACCCAGCGCTATGGCCGCCTGCTTCCGCATCGGCCAGGAGTGCTGCCGGGTGGCTAACATACATAAAACTCCTAACCCGCAAAACAATACTACGTGAGCTGTTTTGCGGATAGTATGCTGCCATTGGGCTACCAGACTATCCTGTTGCTTAGGGGGTAGTTTCTTAAACTCGGGCATAACTAGTGATGCCCCTGTGCGTATGGTCTGCCGGCTCAAGGAATTGGACTCTGTCGCTGTCTGAGCCGACAGGTGGAATATCAACATCATCCACATGACTACCGCTACCCAGAAGATGATTTTACAAAGGTTTTGGCTCTCCAACGCATGTCTCTGCTCCATCTTTTCCCAATCCTACTTAAGAATTAATTCGTGCCAGGCAGCATTACCTTCACCTCAGACTCTCCAATTCTCCAATTCTTCTCTTATATAGGCAAGTTCCAGCAGTTTGGTCTTGACCCCCTCCACATCCAAGCGTTCGGTGTTGCTGGAGGTATACTCATTAGCCTCGGAGAGCTGCAGACTGCCATCCACAAAATACTTGTTATAATTCAAATCGCGCTGATCGGCCGGGACCCGGTAGTATCCGCCCAGATCCTCCGCCTTAACATACTCTTCCCTGGTTAAAAGGGTCTCATTATTTTTTTCCCCGTGGCGGGTACCGATGATTCTGATCTCATTATCCGCCTGGAACAGCTCCAGCAAAGCCTGGGCCAAGTCCCCTATAGTACTGGCGGGAGATTTTTGCACCATTATGTCGCCAGCATTAGCATTGCCAAAGGCAAACACCACCAACTCAACAGCTTCTTCCAGACTCATCAGGAATCTGGTCATATTGGGATCGGTAATAGTCAAGGGTTGCCCGGCTTTGATCTGTTCTATGAAGAGCGGAATGACCGAGCCTCGGGATGCCATCACATTGCCGTAGCGGGTGCCACAGATTAAGGTTCGTTCAGGGGAAACAGTTCGGGACTTGGCTACCAGCACCTTTTCCATCATGGCCTTTGAAATGCCCATGGCATTGATCGGATAGGCAGCCTTATCGGTAGATAGGCAGATAACCTTTTTAACTCCCTCATTGATTGCCGCAGTAAGTACATTGTCGGTTCCGAGCACATTGGTCTTGACCGCTTCCATGGGAAAAAATTCACAAGAAGGAACCTGCTTCAAGGCCGCGGCTCCGAATATGTAATCCACCCCATACATGGCATTCTTGACGCTCTGCAGGTCCCGCACATCACCGATATAGAATTTTAATTTGTCGTTGTTGTATTCTTTCCGCATATCGTCCTGCTTCTTCTCATCCCGGGAGAAGATGCGGATTTCACCGATATCGGTGGCTAGAAATCGGTTGGCAACCGCATGGCCGAATGAACCGGTTCCACCGGTTATCAGTAGTGTTTCATTTTTAAACAATGTTATCAACTCCTACTTGTTCCATTTGAAAATTTTCAGGCAAATTATTTTACAGCTTGCACACTGGTAATGGAAATAATCGAAACAA
>CAZYGL010000181.1:0-3924 GCA_964647335.1 uncultured Syntrophomonas sp.
TGGCCTCTAAATCAATTTCCCCCAATCTTTTTAGGGTTAAATAGATCCCGGCTCAGTCCAAGTGCAGCGCCGATCCAGGTAGGGAACGGCGAGAAGCTGAAGGTTGAACGGTCACAGGTTATTATAATGAGCCCTCAAAATGGTCAGCTGACTTTGCTGGCCATCCTCAATTTGTCAGCTATGATTGCTATGAATTCTGAATTGGTTGGTTTGCCCTTTTCGCCATTGCTGGCGAAGCCGAAAAATCTGTTGAGTCTGCTGGCATCGCCCCTATCCCAGGCCAGCTCGATGGCATGGCGAATGGCACGCTCTACCCTGCTGGGAGTAGTATTATACTGCCTGGCCAGGTTAGGATACAATTCCTTGGTAACTGCCCCCAGGTAATTGATATCTTGGGTTACCATCATAATGGCTCCCCTGAGATACTGGTAACCTTTGACATGAGCGGGCACTCCGATTTCGTATATGATTTTGGTGACTTCCTGCTCCAGGTTTCTTATGGGCGAGATTGGCCCCGATATGGCAGGCGCTTCCCTTTTTTCAAATGCTGGCTTGGTATCCCGGGCTACCTGTCTGATTCTTTCACCTAAAACCTCAATTTCGAAAGGTTTCAATATATAATAATCCGCCCCTAAATTCTGAGCCTTGTGGGTAATGCTCTCCTGACCGAAGGCAGTCAGGATAATTATCTTGGGACGGGGTGTGAGCCTCATCTCCTCCATCTTCTCCAAGACCCCTATCCCATCAAGATAGGGCATGATCAGGTCCAAAACGATAACATCAACTTCCCTTTGCGACAAAATGTTCAGTGCCTCCACGCCGTTTGAGCAGAATCCTACCGGTTCGAAATCGGTTTCATTCATGAAATAATCTTTCAAAATACTGCAAAATTCCCTATTATCATCTACTACCAAGACTCTCAGCTTTCCCTTGTTGTCCAACATCAAAATTATCCCCCCACTTGGAATAATATATCCATAAAAAACCATGGTGTACACTTTTCGATAACCGGCGGCATATCCCTCTTTTTAATTTGCACCAAATATCACAAAATTCTGGCATATACCGTCAAATGAGAGAATCAACCCAAAAAGGTACTTCCTAAAAGCCCCCAAATTCAGGGCCTCTGCATATACACAGATTCGAATGACCGTGTCACTGAAATCGAAACGTGTCGATATTTTAACACCCTGCAACTTTCGGCAGCAACCCTAGTCATGTTTTACACTTAAGTCCGCAGTGAATTCTGAGCCTGGCTTATCATGGCCCGGGCGTGTTGCAGTGTCAGCTCCGAATAATTGTCCCCGTCTAACATCCTGGCCAATTCCCTGACTTTGTCCTCCTCACCCAGGATCCTGACCCTGGTAAAAGTCTGCCCTTCGGTCACATGTTTCTCGATCACCATATTGCGTTCCCCCAAGCAGGCTACCTGTGGAGCATGGGTTACCAGGATCAACTGGTGACTGGGCGCCAGCCCTGCCAGTTTGCGGGCAACAGCATTCAGGGCAGTCCCGCCCAGGCCTACGTCTATTTCGTCGAAAATCAGAGTGGGGATACCGTATACTTCAGCCAGCACCTTTTTGAGCGCCAGGATGAAACGGGAGATCTCTCCGCCCGAAGCATTGCGTACTACTGGTTTTAAATCGATCCCTGGATTTGGTGAAAAAAGAAATTCGACCGAATCCAGGCCGTGGGCCGTGGGCACGGGTGAGGTTGCCAAAGCCACCTCGAACTTAATATCAGGCATGCTTAGTTCCAGCAGTTCTTCATGCACCTTTTTCTGAAGTGCCGTGCTTGAATCATGCCGCTTTGAGCTCAGTTCCCCTGCTTTTTCCATATAATGGTGCAGAATCTCCTCAATCTCGGCGGATAGTTCTCCCTGCTGTTCCTCGCTGTTCTCAAGATTCTTCAGCTCGCGGCGGGCTTGATCCAAATAATCCAGAATTGTACTGACATTCTCTCCGTATTTGTTCTTGAGCCGTCCGATCAAATATAGACGGTCTTCACAATCTTCCAATTCACCCGGTTCAAATTCAAGTTGCTCCTTGAACCTGGAGATGCGGTTACTCAAATCCTGCACAGTGTAATATACGTTTTCCAGCGGCTCCATCAACTCAGCGAAAAAACTGTCTCTGCGGTTGGCAGCAACTATGTCAATTGCTGCCGCCACCTGATCATATGCGCTGGAACCAGTTTCGGCCACGTAGATCAATTCCAGGATCCGGCTTGATGCGGCCAGCAACTTGCCTGCATCCTTGATCCTATCCCGGATCGCCTTCAACCGCTCCTCTTCTCCTTCCTGCAGTTTGCTGTCTTCGATTTCCTTGATCTGATAACCGAGGAAATCAAGTCGCTGCATTCGGTTTTGGCGGTTTATCACTAACTCTTCCAGTTGGCGCTGCTTATCTGCCAGCAGGCGATAAAGGTAAGCCACTTCTTTGGGCAGGTCAGCTAAATCGTTTGCATATCGATCCACATATTCCAGGAATCTGGCTGGCTGCAAAATATTCTGCCGGTCACTCTGCAGGTGAATATCTACCAGGTATGCGCTTAGGTTTTTGAGTAGGGCCGCAGTGACATTGCGGCCGTTGATTCTGGCTGCCGTTCTGCCATTGGGGTAAATCTCACGGCTTAGTATAATAATGTCACCGTCATCTGCTTCAGCCAGACCCTGCTGGGCCAAAAAAATGCGAGCCTCTTCATTACGGCCCACATCAAACACAGCTTCGACCAAGGCTTTGCGGCTTGTATCCCTGATGAAGCTGTTATTTATCCTGTCACCCAGGGCGAGTCCCAAGGCATCTACTATGATAGATTTACCGGCACCAGTTTCCCCGCTTAGTACATTTATCCCCGGGGCGAATTCCAAGCGCAATTCATCGATCAGGATGAAGTTATGGATATAAATTTCCTGCAGCATTCACATACCTCACTGCCTCACCGGACTATTCCGGCAATAGTTCCCGGAACAACTGCATTACTTCCACAATTGCTTCTCTGTTCTTGATGACCATAAAAATCGTGTCGTCTCCTGCCACCGTGCCAAGTATAAGGGGATTGTCCAGGGAGTCGATCAGGGAAGCTATTGACTGGGCTGCGCCTGGTAATGTCTTGATCACGACAATATTTTCGCTGTGATTGTAGCCTACTACCGAATCTTGAAAGACCCTTCTCATCCTGACATTGGAGGTTTTTCTGCTTTGGATTTCCGGTAAGGCATAACGGTATCCGCTTCCATCCGGTATTTTTACCAGGCTCAATTCCTTTATATCCCTGGATACGGTGGCCTGCGTAACATCATACCCGCGGTTTCGCAATTCTTCACACAACTCTTCCTGGGTGCTGATTCGCTCGCTCTGCAGTATTTCCCGGATGGCAAAATGTCTTCTGGTCTTCAAGTGCTTCACCTCACAACAGAAATAGTAGGATTTTCTATCTACTCAGGCTATGCCTAAAGAAAATCCTCGCTGCTGCGCCGCAGCCTTTTCATAATGGTATGGAAAAAATATCGTGGCCGCATATTGACTAGTTTCAATTTATGCGGAGCACGCCTGACATAGACTACATAGCTCTCCTGGCCGTTTATCCTGATCTGGCCATCTATGGTGATCACAATTTCTTCTCCATGCAGGGGCTGGAGTTCAATTTGTTGTCCGCCTCCGATGACTAGAGGCCGCTTGTTTAGGTAATAAGAGGTTATGGGGGTCATTACAAATGCATCCAGGATAGGATCAGTGATCGGGCCGCCACAAGACAGGGAGTAGGCAGTAGATCCGCTGGGTGTCGCCACTATTATCCCGTCTCCTCGGTACACTCCATTTTCCTTGCCTCCGATTTTGACATCAATAGTAATCGCTCTGGACCCCTTCGATTTCAGGCTTACCTCATTCAAGCTAAAGTTCCTGGCGATCAGGGTTTGACCCT
>CAZYGL010000182.1:0-3915 GCA_964647335.1 uncultured Syntrophomonas sp.
GAGCTTGGTTTGTGGTTATATGTAGAGATTCCCGTTAAAGCTACGCCCAGCAGCTACAAGGGATGGATTCGTGAGGGTGATACAGTGGCGATCACTCCTGAGAACCAAAAGAAGATCTTGATCGGTGTAAAGGTAAAGGCTGGAACCCCGCTATATGAGGATATTGCTTCGACCAGCAGACCCGTCAAATTCGATTATGATAGGTATGGAATCATTGTTGAACGACAGGATGGATTCGTTAATGTATCCTTCGCCGGAGGAGAAGATCTGTGGGTCGAGGAGCAATATTTAGAGTATACGGCAGTTGAAGAAGGAAAGAGTTAAATGGGGAGATGTCTAAGCCTGACCATCTTCTAATCGAATTAACCGGAAATGATTCGTAATTTTACTAGGCCAGTTCAACAAGTAATAATTGTCCTCGCTGGCCTGAGGGCCGCAATTATGGATCATCAACGGAACCCCGTTCTGATCCCTCTTATCTGATATTATACCGATATGTTCCAGCGGAGGGCCAAACACTACCAGATTGCCCGGCTGCCAGTTGGTCAGATTGGCAACATCTCCAGGAAGGATTTCTGTGGTCAGATCTCGTCCGTGACGCTCGAAGAATGCCTGCAGATTGTTCACTCTCCGGAAGTCAATGCTAGGATCAGGATTGCGCCCGGTTGCTCCGTAAGCATTGGGGTTACCCTTGATATCCTCGTCAACCAATTTCTTCAGATCATAGCCAGCGGCTGCAAAAGCCCGCCATACTACGTCCGTACAGGCTCCTCGCCCTTCTGGTGGGAAGCCCCCCTGAAAATATGATCCGTCGTAAACGGTGCCTTTTGCTACCTCCCGACGTGCTCCATTTACGATATCGATGGAATCGGGAGTGCCATTCTGGTTTTGATCCTGAGTCGAAAGAAGCTGGGGTACTTCACATTTGTGCCCCAGGGATAGGCTTCTAAGAGCGTAAGATACACGCCATCCTCCCGGTATATTTCCATATACCAGGCATAGTAATATTAATCCAACCGCTGGCGTCAACAATGTTAGTCTGCGTTTCCAGCCGATCAAACCAAAATCACCGCCTAGCCTTCAAAATTTCCATTGCTACTCTCTTGAAATCAGACCGCTCTTATATTTTGGGAAGCAATAGCTGCCTATAAGCGCAATTATAGGGATTATTATACATAGTATCTAATAATCCATGCCTACTTTGGGCATTCACGTTCGATAACTGGCTATTCACGTCATTTGAAAGGGATTGGATTGAGATGAAAGGAATAGGTTAAGAATGTGGACGAGAAAGGAGTACAGCTAAGGCTATGGACGCTGATTGTTGCAGTGGTACTCATAAACTCCAAAATCATATAGGAGGGGGGGACTTAATAGTTTCTGATAGCTATTCTAATATAGGTAAGACTCTGTTTATGCCTGAATATTTATGAACAATTTAATTTAGTTTGTTTGGGGGATGATAAAATGCATAAACGTAAACCGAAAGTACTATTAGTCTTAGTCTTTGCAATAACACTCTTATCCTATTCAGCAAACATTGCCTTTGCGGATCCCACAGGTTCAGGATCTTACACTGCTTCTTCGGCAATATCCTACGCAAATACTTGGGCGATGGATTATAATACTAATGTCTACCAAACTGTACCGAATGATTGCACTAATTTTGTGTCGCAATGCTTAAGAGCGGGAGGGTGGCCGCTTGCAAATACAAGCTATGCGAAATCGAATATTTATGCCTGGTATTATAAAAGTTCGCAGTCAAATAATTCATGGACATGGAATGCAGCTCAAAACCTGTGGCAATTCATTGTCACGAATAGTAATCCGTCGAGAGGATGGGATATCGGGATCGTGTATCCTGGAACCACATCAGTAGCTTATCCCAGTACTGTTGTGTATGGAGATGTATTTTTTTACGACTGGGAAGATGATGGGGTTATGGGTCATGCGACCATATATGTCGCGAATGGCACGGACGTAGGAACTTCACAGTATACTGGTTCTTACTATACGGGAGCACTAATTGATGGGCATTCAAGCGCGCGTTTAAAGGCAATTTGGTCACTGAGTTACTATAATCTGGCCCGGGACACGACGTATATTTATCCAGTACATCTCAATTCTAGTTTTTAGATGAATAGTGGGAGGTATATATGTATGAAGAGAAAAGCAATAACTGGTTTAATTCTTTCAATAATTGCAGTAGTTTGCATAGTAGGAGCGGGATTAAATGTAAATGCATATGATAATGCAGACGTAGATGCTATAAAAACTGTCTTAATGAAATCTCAAAATCTTGCTTCGAAGACCTATGTTGATGCAAAACAAAGTTCAAAAAGAGGGACCCTGCAGCAGGATAAAGAGAATATAATAAAAATTCATTCAGAAGATGTTAAGGATGTGTTTTCTGATCAAGTTAGTGATCATTATATAAGATCATGGATCGAGAAACAGCCCGCTAGAGCCATCGACGGACCAGATACCATTGATGCTGGCGTAACAGGTGTCGAAATTAATAAAATTTCCATAGATGGAAATAATGCAACTGTTAATGCTACAGTATCAAAGTATTTTATCGATCGAATCCAAAAGGAAGGAAAAAACTATCTTGATAAATTAGAAGGCAATGTTAATGTTGAAGCCATTCTGGTTAAAGAAAATGGAAAATGGAAGATAGCCCAGTACAATATTAGTCCTGATTTTGATTCGGCTAAACACACACTTACGTTAGATAATCAATAAATAAGCTGCCATCAATATTTGTTTCACAGTAATGTTGGCTGAACCTAGTTCTGCATGAGATGCTAAGTTTGCCCTATTTACCTCAGAAGGATGACCAAAAGGGTGATTATAGTATTTTGGAAGGGCGTCGTCCGTTAGGAAGGCGCCCCTTACTTTGGTTCCCTTGCGCATTACAGGGCTACATCCATTTCCAGACTAAATTTGACTTATCTTATTTTTAAAAAGCTTCGGCCTCAGGCAGCGATTTCTAAGCCTGACCATCTTCTAATCGAATGAACCTGAAATGATGCGTAATCTTACTAGGCCAGTTCAACAAGTAATAACTATCCTCGCTGGCCTGAGGGCCGCAATTATGGATCATCAACGGAACCCCGTTCTGATCCCTCTTATCTGATATTATACCGATATGTTCCAGCGGAGGGCCAAACACTACCAGATTGCCCGGCTGCCAGTTGGTCAGATTGGCAACATCTCCAGGAAGGATTTCTGTGGTCAGATCTCGTCCGTGACGCTCGAAGAATGCCTGCAGATTGTTCACTCTCCGGAAGTCAATGCTAGGATCAGGATTGCGCCCGGTTGCTCCGTAAGCATTGGGGTTACCCTTGATATCCTCGTCAACCAATTTCTTCAGATCATAGCCAGCGGCTGCAAAAGCCCGCCATACTACGTCCGTACAGGCTCCTCGCCCTTCTGGTGGGAAGCCCCCCTGAAAATATGATCCGTCGTAAACGGTGCCTTTTGCTACCTCCCGACGTGCTCCATTTACGATATCGATGGAATCGGGAGTGCCATTCTGGTTTTGATCCTGAGTCGAAAGAAGCTGGGGTACTTCACATTTGTGCCCCAGGGATAGGCTTCTAAGAGCGTAAGATACACGCCATCCTCCCGGTATATTTCCATATACCAGGCATAGTAATATTAATCCAACCGCTGGCGTCAACAATATTAGTCTGCGTTTCCAGCCGATCAATCAATCACCTCATAGAGTTCAAAATAGATTAGCGTCAGCCTGTGGCTAAGTCTTGAAATGTTCCTTATATTTTGGGAAGTAATAGCGGCTCATTAAAGCAGTCTTGGGATAGTCCCCAAATTCTATTTCATAAGAGCGATCGTTTGTCTCCCTAACTTTCGTGACCTTTGTCAAATTTACAATAAAGGAACGATGAACCC
>CAZYGL010000183.1:0-3898 GCA_964647335.1 uncultured Syntrophomonas sp.
AAAAACATGAGCTTACCAGGGCGGACAAGGAGCAGGACCGGACCAGGCATGTGGACATCTGTGATGCCAATACCGGCCCCATCTTTCTCACCTACCCGGCCAGGGAGGATATCAATTCCATTGTGGCCCAACAGTCAGCCCGAGAGCCAGTATATGATATTCTCTCCGAGGACGGAATCCGTCACATGGTTTGGATAATCGACCAGGAAGAGGTCATTCGTCGGTTGGTGGATCTTTTTGACGGGATCCAGTATCTCTATATAGCGGATGGTCATCATCGTTCCGCTTCCGCGGTGCGGGTAGGGGAGATGCGGCGCCGGGCCCAGGGTGAATTCAAGGGTGACGAGGAATTCAATTTTTTCCTGGCGGTGATCTTTCCCGACCAGGATTTGTGTATCATGGATTACAATCGGGTGGTGCAGGATCTGCAAGGGATGTCAGAAAGCGAGTTCCTGTCCAAAGTAGCTCTTAAATTCGAAATCAAGCCCTATGAAGGGGAGGGCCCGTACCGACCCCAGAAGAAACACGAGTTTGGAATGTACTTGTCCGGAAAGTGGTTCATCCTGGAAGCCAGGGACGGGAGCTTTGATGAGTCCGATCCGGTGCAGCGCCTGGATGTGTCCATTATGCAAAACAATATTTTAGGCCCTCTCCTGGGCATTACCGATCCCCGCACCGATAAACGCATTGATTTCGTAGGGGGGATAAGAGGCTTGAAGGAGCTTGAAAGAAGGGTGGATAAGGGAATGGCAGTGGCTTTTTCAATGTACCCGACTACTATCCAGGACTTGATGGATATCGCCGATGCCGGACAAGTCATGCCGCCGAAATCTACCTGGTTCGAACCCAAGTTGAGGAGCGGCTTGTTTATCCATAAGCTCTCCTGATATTGCCGAGGCAAAACGAGGGAGTGACGGGCATGCCGTCACTCCCTCGTTTGTTATACAGACTCCCCGTTAGCCGATTTTTGAAAGAGGCGGATGATGGCTGTGCAAAAGACCATCAGCGCCGTCATTCACTTATTGGGCATTACGGGAGCCTTGTTGTTAAAAGGGGCGGGTAACAGCTGTGCAAAGGACCGTCACCCGCACAAACCGAATCAGGAGGTTTTCGCTAAATATCCCTGGTCCACAGGGAGGCCATGGCCGGTCCGCCGCCGACACAAAGGGAAGCACCGCCTACGGTCAAACCCAGGCGTTCCATCTCGTAGTACATCGATACAATAATACGCAGTGCGGTGGCTCCCACCGGATGTCCCAGCCCTATACCGGAACCGTTGTGGTTGGTCTTGGACATATCCAGATCAATACCGAAATCAGCCTTTAGCATCCGCCCTACCCCCAGGAACTGGGCGGCGAAGGCTTCATTGATCTCCCAGTAATCAACATCTTCGTATTTAAGACCGGCTTGAGCCAGGGCTTTGGGTATTGCCACAGCCGGGCCCAGCCCCATCACTTTGGGATCGACCCCTTCAGCCACGATGTTGATCATTTTCAGAAGCGGTTTGATGCCAAGTTCTTCAGCCTTTTGTTTGGACATAACCACCGCTGCGGCGGCAGCATCGTTTATTCCGGAAGCATTGGCAGCAGTGACCACACCGTCTTTAATGAAGGCAGCAGGCAATTTGGCCATCGATTCGAGGCTGGCATCAGGAATCATATGTTCGTCGTTTTCGAATAGTTTGACTCCTTTTTTGGATTTAAGTTCAACTGGCACGATTTCCCGTTTGAACAGGCCGTTCTGCATAGCGGCGGTAGCATTCTGGTGGCTGGCTAGAGCCAGTTCATCACATTCCTGCCGGGTGATACCATACAGGGCGGCTATATTCTCGGCGGTGACTCCCATGTGTCCAGGAACCAGCTTGTCTACGAGACCATCGTAGAGCATGGCGTCTTCCAGTTTGCCTTGTCCCATCCGGTAGCCCATCCGGGCTTTTTCCAGCATGAAGGGTGCATTGGTCATGCTCTCTGCACCTATCACCAGGCCGATATCGATCTTACCCAGAGCGATCTTGTCGCAGATAATTTCCAGGGCTCTCATCCCCGAGGCACAATTTTGGTTGACGTTACAGGCATTACTCCTGACCGGCAGTCCCAATGCCATTGCCACCTGCCGGGAAGGCAGTGAACCTTGGAAATGTGGATAAATCTGGCCTAGAACCACTTCGTCTATGGAATCGGCGGGGATGCCGGCTCTCTCGATGGCGGCTTTACCTGCGGTTATAGCCAGATCTTTAACGGAAACGTCCTTCAGGGTGCCCATAAAACGGCCAATAGGGGTTCTGCATAAGCTTACAATTACTACGTCCTTTGTTTCCAATTATTATTCCTCCTCATATTTTGTTTGTTCTTCTCCAAATGCCTTGCGCTTCGGCAGCTTTGACCAAATCATCTCGCACATCAGGGTGGGCGATACCGATCAGGCCCTCAGCCCTCTGCCAAACGGTCATGCCCTTCATGGCATATTTGCCATATTCGGTAACAATTACGTCGGCAACCGACCTGGGATCGGTGACTATGCTGCAAGGAGGCAAGCAGGGGACGATTCTTGATTTAAGTTTGCCATCGGGGCCAGTATTGGCTGCTGGCAGGCACACAAATGAACGTCCGCCTTTAGAAAGCCAGCCAGCCAGCACAAAATCCAGCTGCCCGCCGGTGCCGCTTATCTGGCGCGGACCATCAGACTCGGAACAACACTGGCCATAGATGTCTACCTCGATCGCGTTGTTGATGGTAATCAATTTATCGTTGCGGGAAGCTATATAGGGCTCATTGGTATAGTTAACCGGGTACATGGCAGTCTTCGGATTCTCGTTTACGAAGTCATAGAGAATATTGGTCCCCAGGGCGAAGGTATATACCATTTTCCCCGGGTCGATAGCTTTGTATTTGCCAGTCATTTTGCCGGCATTAGCCATATGCACATAAGCGTCCACCAGCATCTCGGTATGGCAGCCCAGGTCTTTGAGATCTGACTCGGCGATGCCCATACCGATGGCGTTGGGCATACCGCCTATACCCAACTGAATACAAGAGCCATCGCTGATTTCTTCCAGGATCAAATCAGCCACCTTTTTATCAATATCGGTGATGGGAGGCGCGGCCAATTGCGTGAGGGGATGGTTGCCTCCCTCGACAATATAGGTAACCTCAGAGATATGGACGGCCTCTTCATAACCTCCCAGGCATCTGGGCATCTTATTGTTGACTTCAACGAGTATAACCTTGGCTCTGTCACAGACAGCGCGGGACATACTGCTCTGAGGTCCGAAATTGAAATAGCCGTGCTTATCCATAGGGCAGACCTGGAGCATGGCCACGTCAATAGGTTCAATGCGCTCCCGAACATAGCGTGGTACCTCAGAGTATTTTATTGATGCATAGTATACGGGTTTTCCCTTGTTTATTTTCCGATCCGCTCCGGAGAAATGCCAGCTGTGCCAGATGAAGGTTTCTCCGGTTGGGTCGACTATATTCACTTCGGTTGGGTATGGATTGACACATGACCAGATTTTAACGTCCTGTAATTCATCTTTTCTGGCGGCCAAGGCCTTATCCAGGTCTCTAACTTGTCCATTGAATTCACCGTAATCAATCCAGTCCCCGGATTTAACTACCTGAACCGCTTTTTCTGCAGTAACCAATTTGTTCTTATATTCTTGGATGTAATCCATGTCCATTCCTCCTCTTTCAAATTAACAAGATTGTTATTAAACGAAACAAGGTTGTTAAGATTGTTACTGGAAGGTTTGGGCTTTTGGGCCCGGTTCTAGGCAGCGGGGATAGGGCAATTGTCTATTTGCTGTAGTCGTAGAAACCCTTGCCGGTCTTCATGCCCAGGTGTCCAGCCCGGACTTTCTGGCGGAAGGCCAGGGAAGCACGATACTTGGAATCGCCGA
>CAZYGL010000184.1:0-1294 GCA_964647335.1 uncultured Syntrophomonas sp.
GGATTTTATATTACAGGAGGCGTGTTTTCGTGAAAAGGAATGGCATTATTCCTCTGCTGGGCATATTGCTGATACTGGGTGCGGCCGTGTACTGGGTTTACACCCAATATTTAGGCAAATCCATTTCCCTCATCCAGGCTTCGGGTACAATTGAAGCCACTACCGTAGATTTAACAACCAAATCCCCCGGGACCATAAAAATGTTGGCTTTCCAAGAAGGTGCATCGGTTCAGAAGCAGGATTTTTTAGCGGAGTTGACCCGCAGTGACCTGGTTGCTCAACAAGCCCGGGATGCACTGGCGGTCCAGGCAGCCCAGGCAAATCTGGATGATTTGCAGTCTGGTTCCCGGGTCCAGGAAATCAAGGTTGCCCAGGCTAATTGCAACATAGCCCAGGTAAATCTGGACCAGGCCATACTCGATTTGGCCAGGGCCGACCAGCTATACCAGGGCGGAGCTCTTTCACAACAGGCGTGGGAACAAGCCCAGCTTAATGCCCAATTGAAGCAAAACCAATTGGACGCTGCAAAGGCTAATTTAGAACTCCTGCAGGCTGGTACCCGTCCTGCCAAAATAGCCGCGGCAGCAGCGGAGGTGGAACGTACCCAGGCAGTTTTACAAGCCACGCAGTCACTGCTGGATGACCTGAAGCTATACAGCCCCATGAGTGGAACCGTTCTCACCCGCAACTATGAACCTGGCGAATATGTAGCTGCAGGAGTTGCCCTGGCCACCATCGCGGACCTGGACCACCTGTGGGTAAAAATTTATATCCCAACCGATGATCTGCCCTCGATCCAACTGGGGCAGCAGGTAGCATTTACGGTAAGCGGGGACAGTACCCAATACACCGGCACGGTAAGCCATATTGCCACCAAGGGCGAATTTACCCCCAAGACCATCCAGACCAAACAAGAGCGGACCAATGTAGTATATGAAGTCAAAATAGAGATAGATAACGTCTCCGGCGCATTGAAGCCGGGAATGCCGGCCGATGTAGTCTTCGGCAGGAGCTAAGTAATGATAGTCGCCAGCGGATTGAGCAAAGCTTTTGGCCCTATCCAGGCAATCGATAAGGTCGACCTCAACGTAAAAAAAGGTGATATCTTCGGCTTGGTCGGACCTGACGGCGCCGGAAAGACCACTCTCTTGCGGACGATCTGCGGCCTAATCACCCCCGACCAAGGCGAGGTCATTATAGCCGGCCATTCGGGCCGGGCATCTGAGCTGGACCGGGAAAACCTGGGCTATATGCCCCAGCGCTTCAGCCTCTACGGAGAGCTTTCGGTGATGGA
>CAZYGL010000184.1:1394-3892 GCA_964647335.1 uncultured Syntrophomonas sp.
CGCAAAGAATTCTGGAAGATTTTGTACCGCTTGAATCAGGAAGGTATGACCGTTTTGGTCTCTACTGCCTACATGGACGAAGCCGAACAGTGCAGCCGGGTAGCCTTTATTAACCGGGGAAAGATCTGTGCTGTTGATACACCAGCTGGTTTGCGGCGGTCTTTTACCCACCCCCTCCTGGAAATCAGGGTTCTCACCCGCAATCCCCACCTGTTCCGGGATTTGCCGCAGTTGCTGGACGTGTCCTTCTATGGATATAAATACCAGGTGGCAGTTGCCGACCAAGCAGAAGCCGAGACAATAATCACTCAATACCTTAAAGACCGCAATGTAGAACTGCTCTCCATGCGCCCCGTCGCCCCTTCGATGGAAGAAGTATTCGTGCTCCTGGCGGAAAAGGCGGTGAGTTGATGGAATACGCGATCGACTGCCGGGAACTTACTAAAAAATTCGGGGATTTTGTCGCCGTCGACCGGCTGTCCTTGCAGATACACCCTGGGGAGGTATTTGGATTCTTAGGCCCCAATGGTGCAGGCAAATCCACCGCGATCAGGATGCTGTGCGGAATCCTTGAGCCAAGTGCCGGCAGTGCGACGGTGTTAGGTTACGATCTTCTCCAGGAAGTGGAAAGAATCAAAGCTCGTATCGGCTATATGTCTCAGAAATTCAGCCTCTATGAAGATCTTAGCGTGCTGGCCAACCTCAGCTTTTATGCCGGCATATACAGTGTCCCATGGCAGCGACGGCAGGCCAGGATAACGGAAATGCTAAAACTGGCCGGGATAGAAGCTCGCCAGGATTCTATGGTGTCCGAACTAAGTGTCGGTTTCAAACAGCGCCTGGGTCTGTGCTGCGCCATCATTTCCCAGCCTGATCTGATTTTTCTTGATGAACCTACCAGCGGTGTCAGCCCAACCAGCCGCCGGGATTTCTTCAATATTATCCAGGAATTGGCCAATGGCGGTACAACGGTTATAGTTACCACCCATTTCATGGATGAGGCTGAGCGGTGTGACCGGATTGCTTTCATCACTGACGGCGTGCTGCTGGGAATTGATACCCCGGATAATCTAAAGAAGGATGTCATTTCCGGACAGATGGTAGAACTCGTCCTGCCCCGTCCCATGGAACACCTGGATTCGATCGAATCCCTGCCCTTCGTCCGTGAGTGCAGCATACACGGTGCCGCCATCCATGTCCTGCTGGACTCTGGGGCGGACCAAGACCAATTAGACAGTCTGACCGGATTCCGGTCCAATCAAATTACCCCTACCCTTGAAGATGTATTTATAAATCTGGCTAAACGCAGATCGAAAGGAGCGGCACAGAGATGAGCAGAATCCTGGCGGTGATGAAAAAAGAGGTCCTTCAGATGACCCGGGACCGCATGACCCTGGCCCTGGTTTTCATGATGCCACTGGTACAGCTTCTCCTCCTGGGATTCGCAATCCAAACCGAGGTTCGCCATATTCCCACCATCGTTTTTGACCAGTCTTTGTCCGCCGAGAGCCGGGACCTGCTGGCCACTTTCTCAGCCTCAGGCTATTTTGATGTGACCCATATCGCCTCCAGTTATCCAGAAGTAACCCGCAGCATTGACAGTGGGCAGGTCAGGGTGGGCATAATATTCCCGCCTGATTTTGCCGATAGTTTACATAAGGGTAATTCTGCGCCTCTGCAGGTCTTTGTGGATGCCAGCGATAACATGACTGCCAATCAAGCCATTGCGGTGGCTAATTCCATCGGCTTGCTCAAGTCGCAGCAGGTGGTCATGCAGAAACTACACCTGGCTGCGGCGCCTTATGACATACGGGTGCGCCCGCTATATAATCCTGACGGAATTACGGCTTACTATATGGTCCCAGCCATCCTCGGGATCATTGTAACGCTGACCATGATGATCCTCACCGCTGTGGCTATAGTGCGAGAGCGGGAACGGGGCACCCTGGAGCAGCTTATGGTCACACCTCTCAAGTCCTATGAGATGATGATCGGCAAAATTGCGCCCTATATAATACTAGGTTATGTACAAATAACAGTCGCTCTCTTGATAGGAGTCTGGATATTTGGGGTTCCGATAAGAGGCAGCATTCTTGAGCTCTACCTGCTGACTTTATTCTTCATCACTGCGTCTCTGGGGCTGGGGCTGATGATCTCCACCGTAGCTAAAAACCAAATGCAGGCTTTTCAGATTTCATTTTTCATTATGTTACCCAGCATCCTGCTGTCCGGCTTCATGTTCCCAATTGTGGCCATGCCCAGGTTTATCCAATATATTAGCGCCTTGCTGCCTTTGACCTACTATTTAGAGATAATCCGGGGTGTGGTCTTAAAAGGTATTGGATTCCAGTACCTGGTTGGTCAGGTTGCGATTTTATTGGTATTTTCCCTGGTGTTCATAGTCCTTAGTACCCTGCGTTTCAAAAAGAAGATCGCTTGAAAGAGGTGGGGATGTGGATATACGCTCCAGGATTTTGGCGGCCTGCAGGGAACTCGCT
>CAZYGL010000185.1:0-3879 GCA_964647335.1 uncultured Syntrophomonas sp.
ACCGCATACATAGGCGCCTGCACCCATGCGTACTTCCAGGTCGAAATCACCCAGAACGCCCTTCGCTTTCGCCTGAGCGATAGCCTGGTTCAGAACGTCTACTACATAGGGATATTCGCCCCGGCAGTAGATGTATCCCTTGGTAGCCCCGATGGCATAGCCGCAAATGGCCATCCCTTCAATAACGGTTTGAGGATCGTTTTCCATGATGATACGGTCTTTGTAAGTTCCGGGTTCGCCTTCATCCGCATTGCAAACCACGTATTTCTGGTCGGCAGGGGTGCCGTAGCTGAAGCCCCATTTCATACCTGCATTGAAACCAGCTCCGCCCCGACCTCTCAGTCCAGATTTCTTAACTTCCTCAATCACATCAGCCTGACTCATGCTCCGGGCTTTGGCCAGAGCCTTATAGCCGCCGGCATTGATATAATCGTCGATTTTTAATGGATCAATTTTTCCGTAATTACGCAAAACTATGCGCATGTCCTCGGCCACAATGTTCCCTCCTTTCCCTAATTATTTGTATGCAGCCAATATGCTGCTGACTTTTTCAGCTGTAACATCACCATAGGGTTTGCTGTTGATGGTTATAACCGGTGTGGCCTGGCACTGACCGACACATTCCGTGAATTCCAGAGTGAACTTGCCATCAGCGGTTGTTTCCCCCATTTTGATCCCCAGTTCCTTTTCCAGAGCAGCCACTACCTTATCAGCACCAGCTACATGGCATGGAGCGCTCTCACATATGCGGATCACATTCTTGCCGCGTTTACCTACCTTCAAATATGAGTAGAACGTGGCTACACCCCAGGCTTGAGCCTTGGGCATGTCAAATACCTGGGCGGCGAACACAACTGCTTCTTCCGGAATGTAACTGAATTCCTTCTGGACTGCATGGTAGGCCTCAATGATGCCTCCAGGAAGGTCCTTGCAAGCACTGATAATCTCCTTGTAGTCTGCCATTATTTATTCACCTCCTGTGCAACTAATTTTGATGATTGATATGGTTAGGGCCGATGTCCCTAAAATTACTCTTATCCGGATTCCATTACTCAAAGAACGTCTTCATCAATAAACAGGATACCTCTTGTCCCTCGGCAATCGGAAGGCTCCCTGCCGGTATATCGATCAAGGTGTTGCATCCGATTAACGATCTCAGCATGCTTGGCTTTTGACCGGGCAGCACTTCGACCTTCCACCCTTTACGGTCCCAGTATATTTTCCCCCGTATAAAGCGGCGCGACCCGGATTTTTTGTGAAAACCGTTTACACATCGAGCGTTAACATAAATCGGATCAGGATTCAAACCCTGCAGAGCCTTTAAAGCTGGGGCAACGAATAAATGATACCCTACCGCACATGCAGCTGGATTCCCAGAGAGTGCAAATAGTATTTTCGCATGCAATTTGGCGGCACCTGTGTGGCTGCCCGGTTGAATGGGCACATCCCAGTAGAGCAAGGTCGCACTAAGCTCTTCCATCAATAGGCGAGCTTCATTGCCCTGGTCAGCATATGTGCCGCCGATTAATAGCAATATATCTGCTTGGTCAAGCATATCCAATACTATCTCTTTGGCCGGTCTCTCATCCAGGCTGGCCAGCTCGGATCGAGTCACCAGCCCCCCCTCATCCTGCACTAAGGCCTGTAACAAGAGTGTGTTCGTATCCCTGGTTTGGCCAGGCTTCGGCTCCTGATGCCAGGGCACAACATTATTGCTCAAGCAGAATATGGCCACCCGCGGCCTTCGATAGACTGAGATATTATCGATCCCAAAAGCCGCCATCAAAGCTATATCAGCCGGGGTAATCACTCTGTCTCTGGCAATGATCTGCTGTCCTATGGCGAAGTCCTCGCCAGCCTGCTTGATATTGTTACCGATTTTAATAGTCTCAAGAGCTTTGAGCGAGTCATTCATGACCTGAGTCTTTTCATGAGGTACCACGGCCATAGTCCCGGGAGGAATAACGCCCCCCGTCTTGACCTGCATAGCTTGACCTGATGTAAGGACAGTAATTGGATTATCGCCAAGAAACGCGCTGCCTATTACTGTGTATCGCCCAAACTCGCCTCCATCCAATCCGGCTACCGCGTAACCATCAACTGCTGATTGGGCCTGGGCTGGCAAATCTGTTTTGGCCAGATATTCACTTGCTGTTACCCTGCCCAGGGCATCAGCCATGGGGATCATTTCAGCTGATAATCGGGGGCAGGCTTGTTTGATCTGCAGCAGCGCTGCTTCTAAACTGGCATCCAACAACACCTATCAAATCCTCCGTCCTTAACTCCAGGTGGCCTTCCCGAACGGGCATTGCGGAAAATGGCAGATAGCACACTCTTCGCAAAGACCTCCGTGTCCCATGGCAACTATGTCTTGACGGCTGATCCTGTCCCCGGCAAATATCCTGGGCAGTAAGAGGTCAAGCGTAGTCTTGCGGCTGAACAGAGCACCTCCCGGCACTCCGCAAATGGGCACATGGCCTTGATAAGCCAGCATAAATTGAGAACCTGGCAGTATTGGGGCGCCGTAAAATATTACATTGGCACCTGTGTCTCGGATACCCTGGGGTGTTGCATCATCCGCATCCACTGACATACCGCCGGTAACTACCACAAATTGAGCGCCTTCAGCCACGAAATTTTGAATTTCTTGGGTGATGAGAACGGGATCGTCAGGCACAATTACCTGTCCCATCCATCGCCCACCAAACGGTGCGATTTTTTGTCTGATAATCCTGGCAAAACCATCCTTTATCCTGCCACTGTTTACTTCAGTACCGGTGGTAACCACAGCCACCCACAGAGGCAGGAAGGGTTTGATCGCCATTATGGGTCCAAGTCCGGAACAGATCCTTTCTGCAGCCTCAATAGTTTCTTTATCGACTGCTACCGGAACCACCCGGGTTCCGGCTACGGTCTGTCCTTCTGCCACTACCCGATCATTGTGCAGAGTAGCAAATACGATCTCATCTAAATTGTTGATTTGATTTAGTCTTTCAACCTGAACCTTCAGCAATCCGCCTTGATTAGCCCAAATATTGACCCTTCCCTGGTTAGGCTCATTCCAGGACAATCCCGGACCTACTGCAAGTCGGGCCAGTCTCAACGCAGCTTCATCTTCATGGATCAGGTTGTCTACAGATTCCCATATATAGATGTGCTCTTTTCCCATATCCTTGAGCTTGGGAATATCCTGGTCTTTAATGACCTGGCCCTTACGAAAGGCCCGGTATTTTTCACGTCCCGGCACTATCTTGGTTATGTCGTAGCCAAGGGTCAGTCCCACGGCTTCTTCTACCGGCACCTTGCGCATCTGGCGACCTCCTAAATCTTCTCGAGCTTGACTGCAGCTACTTTATATTCTCCAGTCCCGGTGATTGGATCCAGGTGGTGACTGGTAAGTGCATTGGTCGGTGTCTGATGATAATGGAAAGACATCCAGATTACTCCCGGCAGAACCCGGTCGGTGACCTGGATGGCGGTCACAACCTCGCCGCGACGGGAGGTGACTTTTAGCTGGTCCCCCGTCTTAACTCCCAATTTTGCAGCATCAGCCGGATTGACCTCGGCCATCTCCTTGTTCCAAACACTGCTGATGCCTTTGGAATAGGGGGTAGTAACATTGTAATGGTAGAGAATTCTGCCTGTTGACAGGAGGAACGGGTATTCGGCATCCGGCATCTCACCAGGCGGGATATGCTCTGAAGGCTGGAATAGTCCCAGGCCCCGGGTAAACTTGCCCACATGCAGGACCGGAGTGCCCGGATGTTCCAAAGTCGGGCAGGGCCACTGGATGCTGTTCAATTCGTCAATACGCGCGTAATTGATTCCCGCCATGGAAGGCGACAGAGAAGCCATCTCGTCCCAGATCTCCTTGGGACT
>CAZYGL010000186.1:0-3873 GCA_964647335.1 uncultured Syntrophomonas sp.
GTGGGACCAACCGACTGGAAGTCCTGGCCGGTTTCGTGAACTCCAATGAGTTTGCTTCTCTTTGCAGTGAATATGGGATTGAGGCTGGGGAGATAGACGTATAGAGTTACCTGTCGCAGACTTCCATAGAAATCTTACTTCTGTCCCCCCCTTTTTAAGGGGGGGGACACTTTTATACGGAATGCAACGTCTCGGTTGTCGATGCTCCTCTCCGCTCGACCGGGTTGTGTTTATCCAGTATGCACATACGTTCTGGCTGTACTGGTGTGTGCTTTGCTCGGAGTTTGGTGGTTTAGACTATGATGGGATCCACCCCAGGTGTATTTGACTATGTAATAAGCTATGGCCTTTCTCAATAGATGTCCATCATCGTATTCTACAAGATCTAATGACTGGGAGCAGAGGAAGGGAAAAGACCAGTAATAATAAGGGCCACTGGAAGAGGGACCCTTTTTAAAAAGTAATTTAAACTGCTAGTGCGCATATGACCGCATTTTATGTATAAGCAAAAAGAAATTGCCTGCAGAAGGGACAACGGTTCTGCCTACTATATTTGAGTTCTGCACAATATGATGATAAAATTATGCAGAAGGATAAGCTTTTGGGCAGAAAGGATTCTTTTAATGCGCACATTCGACTATGCAACAATCCCCGATGAATTAATGAATTATGAACTGATGAATCTGGTTTCAGCGATTCACGAATATAAAGGGAAGCAAGAGCTGTTTATTGAGGCAAAACCGGATATATTGGAAGCTATGCTTGAAATAGCAAAAATCCAAAGTACTGGAGCTTCCAATAGAATCGAGGGTATATTTACCTCAGATGAGCGCCTGGATGCTTTGGTAAGGTCAAAAGCTGAGCCGCGTAACCGTTCAGAGCGGGAAATTGCTGGTTATCGAGAGGTGCTGAGTCTGATCCACGAAAGTTACGATTACATGTCACCGCGTACGAACTTAATCCTTCAATTGCATAGGGATCTGTACCAATTCAGTCCAACCTCTATTGGTGGCAAATTCAAAAATTCGGATAATGTTATTACGGAAACAGATGCTTTCGGCCAAAGTAGGATACGCTTCAAACCATTGTCGGCGTTTGAAACTCCTGAGGCTGTGGACCGATTAACAAATACCTTTATTGAAGCAATCAATGCTAATAGGTATGACCCACTGCTGCTCATATCTATGTTCATTTTGGATTTCCTTTGTATTCACCCATTTAACGATGGCAATGGACGTATGAGTCGCCTGTTGACTTTATTACTCCTTTACAGGTCGGATTACATCGTGGGCAAATATATCAGCATCGAGATGATTATTGAAAAAACCAAAGCAACCTATTATGAAGTGTTACAGGATAGTTCAACCGGTTGGAACGAAGGCAAGAACTCATATTTTCCCTTCGTTAAATACTACCTGGAGGTTATTTTAAGTGCCTATAAGGAGTTTTCAACGCGTATAGAATTAATGCAAGATCGCAGTCTTTCCAAGCCCGAGCGTATCCGCAAGCTATTTGACAGTACATTACAGCAACTGTCCAAACGCATGATTTTGGAAAAATGTCCGGATATCAGCGAATCAACTGTGGAGGTAACCTTGGGTTCGCTGTTGAAAGAAGGCTATATAATCAAGACAGGTGCTGGTAAAAACACAGCATATATCCGTAAAATAATCGAGTAATCAAATGAGATTATTTAGGTTAAAACGTGGCTCGAGGAGGAATATTATTGAGCTCGAAAGCCCAAAATGAGTTGCAATTGGCCCAGGAACAGGGCCTAGATTGTTCTTGGGCCAAGCTGAGCGGAATTCCAGCCGAAGAGATCGTCAAATATGCCCAGGAGAACCAAGTTGACCTGATAGTGGAAGGTCCGGCGAGCTGAGGCCCAGCGATGGAGAGTCTTGAAACATCTTGATCATTAGGGAATTGTTGAAATGGAAGGCTGGAAAAATGAAAGTTTAATAGGAGGTAATTAAATGCGCAAAATAGTTCTGTCGTGGATATTGATGTCAATGTTAGTATTATCGATACTTGCGACTAACCCAATAACAGCATTTGCGGGCGAAAGCGCTTCAGGCAACGCTGCAGGAATTGTTGCAAACAGCAATTCATACATACAGGTTCCTGACAGCAACAGCTTGGATGTGGTCAGTGCTTTGACCGTTGAAGCTTGGGTAAAGCCGAGTGCTGGTGGCGGCGAATGGGCGCTTATCATGGGCAAACAGTGGAATTCAGCAGATGCAAATCCATGGTATTCTTATCGCCTGCTGGCGGCAAGCGCAAATCCATCAGAGCAGGGTTTCCCAAGAAAAGTTGCCTTTCAAATCGCACCTGAAGGTTCTGGGGAGACCGGAGTCGAATCGGATACTATCGTCCAAAATGATGTTTGGACACACATCGCCGGTGTTTATGACGGCAGTACTGTTAAAATTTATATTAATGGCGTTTTAGAAAACTCAAATCCTGTTACTGGCAGTATAAGAACTTCGAATTTGCCGCTATATATCGGGAAAGCGCCTTGGACAAATTACAACAATTATAATGGCCTGATCGACGAGGTACGCGTCTGGAATGTTGCCAGAACTGCCGATCAGATCGGTGATGATATGCAATATTCCCTAACCGGGAGTGAATCCGGCTTGGTTGCCTACTGGAACTTCAATGAGTCTTCTGGCACAAGTGCTGCGGATATGACCGGGTATAATAACGACGGTACTTTATATACCGAAGCGTATTTCACTGTGTCCGACGCACCAGTTGAAGTACGGCCGGAAAACACATGCCAAATTGAGGATAAATACTACACAACACTGGCAGATGCACTATCGGCAGTTGGCGATGGCCAGACCATCACGCTTCTGCAAGACATTGAATATACATCAAGTATGAGCATCAGCGGTAAAGATATCACGTTTGATGTGGGGAACTTTGATTTGAATGTAGTAGCCTCAGGCTGGCCTGCGCTATTGGTTGACAATGGCTCAGTATCCCTGGAAACCACCGGAGGTAAATTCAACCTGACCTGTAATGCGGTTGACGGCTACGGTGTATATGTCAGTAATGGAGGTTCAGCCGAGGTATCCAATGTCAACAATCCCAATCTCGGTTATGGCGTATTCAATTTGGGCGGCGGAACAGTAACGGTTTCAGGAGATGTACAGGCGGGCTATAAAGGGGTGGACGTTTCTGAAGGGATCGTTTCGGTCGACGGAAGTGTTGAAGGAGGATACTATGGCACGGATGCCCAAAGCAATGGTACAGTCAACATCGGCGGAGACTCAATAGGAAGTACTTTTAACGGAGTATTTGCCGCAAGCGGGGCGCAGGTAACAATTGACGGTGATGTTTCAGGCATGACCGAAGGAGCCTACGCGGAAGGTGCCGGAACATCAATCACCATTGGGGGGGATGTATTCTCAACCAGTTCGACCGGCGCCTATGCGAATACCGGCACTACCATATCGATTGCCGGAAACGCTGCAGGAGTCGGGCATGGTGTATATAGCTATGAAGCTGTCGTTTATGTAGCTGGGAATGTCACCAGCAATGATAACGGTGTTTATGTTGTTCTTGGTGAAGCGACAGTAGACGGAACTATTACGGCCCCAAACTCTTATGTAGGAATTGACGGTGATCATATCGCAGCCGATGCCGGAGTGACAGGAACCCCGCCATATGAAGATTACCTGATTTATACAGGCGCGCAGGGCGGCGTTGTGCGTGTCAAAATGCCAACAGCCTTTGCCTGTGAAATTGGATCAACACAATATGCTTCACTTGCACAAGCTTTATCGGCTGTAACAGAAGGGCAGACCGTCAAACTGCTGGACGACATCACTTACAACGATCGGATCTGGGCAGGTTCCAGCTATGGAC
>CAZYGL010000187.1:0-1686 GCA_964647335.1 uncultured Syntrophomonas sp.
CTCTTTGCTGCCGCCGTTTATTGAATATTACATAATTTACCTTAATTTGTTAATAATTTCTTTGTTGCATTAATTGACCTATTGCGATTCGATCACCAAATTTTTGACATAAAAAAACATCCCTCCACAGCAAACGCGTTGTGAAGGGAGGCCAAAGTCGAAAATATCTATTTAATTGATGCCACGGAGTCTAAATCTCGTATCTGGCTGCTATGGGCATGCGCCGACCGGCGCCGAAAGCACGGGTGCTGACTTTGAGGCCGGGAGCCGCCTGGCGGCGCTTGTATTCGTTGCGGTTCACAGTCTGCAATACCCATCGCACTGTACCCGAATCGAAACCTTGTGCGATTATCTGTTCAGCTGAAAAATTCTCCTCGATATAATAGTCCAGGATCTTATCCAGGACCGGGTATGGCGGGAGGGTATCCTGGTCTACCTGGCCGGGTTTCAATTCAGCTGAAGGGGGCTTTTCTATGCTGGAACGCGGAATCATCTCCTGATCCCTGTTGATGTAGCGGGACAGCTGATAAACCATGGTCTTGGGAACATCTGCCAGTACACTGAGCCCACCGCACATATCCCCGTAAAGAGTACAGTAGCCCACGGCAATCTCGCTCTTGTTGCCAGTGGAGAGGACCATGGCATTGAATTTGTTGGCCAGGGCCATGAGTATAGTGCCCCGGATGCGGGCTTGGATGTTTTCCTCGGTGATGTCAGCGGGGAGACTCGCGAAATGAGGCTGCATGCTATCCAAATATGAATCGAAAATATTTGTGATGGGGATCAGTTTGAAATTTATATCCAGATTTTTTGCCAATTGCCGGGCATCCTCTATACTTCCAGCCGACGAGTAAATTGATGGCATAGCTACTCCCAGCACATTCTCCTTGCCCAGAGCCTGGACAGCCAGGCAGGCAGTAAGAGCTGAATCTATTCCTCCGGACAAACCCAGTATAGCCTGCTTGAATCCGGTCTTGCGGAAATAGTCGCGTATCCCCAGGGTCAGAGCCTGGTCCAAATGCTGCATCTCTTCATAAACCGGGTAGCTGCCGGCGCGTCCTTTAGCCTCGGTTTCCACTAGCTGAACACATTCTTCAAAGGCCGGCAGCAAAGCAACCAGTTCTCCATGCCGGTCCACAAGCATGCTCTGCCCGTCAAATATCAGCTCATCATTTGCCCCTACCTGATTCAGGTATATGACCGGCACCGTATATTCACGTGCGTGTTTGTTCATGAGCCTGTACCTGACTGCTTCCTTATTGAGGAAATAGGGTGAAGCTGAAATGTTGACCAGCAGGTCTATGCCCTGCCCAGCCAGGTCTGACAAAGGATCGGCATCATAGCTGACTGCACCTTTCCAGAGGTCCGGTTCATTCCAGATATCCTCGCAGATGGTTATCCCCAGACGTTGTCCCTTGAAGGCCACGACTTTTACACTGTCAGCTGGATCGAAATAGCGGGCTTCATCAAAAACATCATAGTTGGGGATCAAGGATTTATGCTGGGTTAGCAGGATCTCTCCCTGGTAAATCAAGAGGGCTGAATTGTGCAATTTACGGCCGGTTTTTTTCCCGGTGGGAGTCGGAGCTCCGAACAATATACCAGTATGGGGGTAAGCCAGGGAAAGGTGCAAGATCTGCTCAATGGCGTTTTTGACTTGTTTCAGGAAGACTGGCCTCTCAAGCA
>CAZYGL010000187.1:1786-3868 GCA_964647335.1 uncultured Syntrophomonas sp.
AAGATCTGCTCAATGGCGTTTTTGACTTGTTTCAGGAAGACTGGCCTCTCAAGCAAGTCACGAGGCGGGTACCCCACCAGGTACAGCTCCGGCAAGACCAGAAGATCGGCTGCTTGGTCCTGGCAATCTCCCAACAGGCCATCCAGCCTCTTCAGGTTGCCTGTGATGTCACCAACGGTAGTGTTGAGCTGAGCCAACAAGGCTTTCACGTTCATTCCCCCTCATAAAGGTCTGATTTGGCCAATCTTGATTCATTGGTCAGCGAGCAGGTTTTTGGCTTGGATTACCTCCATTATCTCCCGTACCACCCGATCCAAATCCTTGCCGCTGGTAGAGATCCTGATATCAGCCTGAGCATAATATGGTTCCCTTTGTTTCGAAAGGCTCTGTATATCTTCAATAGTCATGTTTTTCTTGAGCAGAGGCCGGCTGCCCTTCTTACGGTTGACCCGGCTGAAAATATCTGCCGGGTCCGCATCCAGGCATATCAATATCCCGTTTTTGCGAAGGGAATCTACATTTTCAGCGAACAACACCGCTCCGCCGCCGGTAGATATAACCTTATCCTGTTTTTCTCCCAGCTTGGCAGCCAGCAGGCTCTCCTCGGAACGGAACCTCACTTCACCGCAGCGTTTGAATATTTCCGCCACCGACATGCCGCATACCTCTTCTATTTCCCGGTCCATGTCGATGAATTCCCGCTTCATTTTTTGGGCCAGGCGTATCCCTACCGTACTTTTACCGGTGCCCATAAATCCGATCAAGACTAAATTTTTCGCCATTTCCATTCCTTTCGCAAATATTCACGATAATGGTCATAAGCCTCCCTGATCTGCTCGATAAAATCACCGCCGAACTTGTCCAGGAAGGCCGCGACCAAGCCATAAGCCAGCATGGCTTCGCCTACTACGCTGGCAGCCGGTACTGCACAGATATCCGAACGCTCGATGTCCGCTTTTTCTTCTTCCCAGCTCCCGGTATTCACACTGACCAGGGGTTTGTACAAGGTGGGAATCGGTTTCATATAAGCCCTGGCCCAGATGGTCTCCCCGTTACTCATGCCTCCCTCTATTCCCCCCGCCAGGTTGGTAAGGCGATAGATGCCTTGTTTCTTGCGGTAATGGATCTCATCGTGAACTTTGGAACCGGGAGCACAGGAGTTGTTGATGCCTTCACCTATCTCCACGGCTTTGATTGCCGGAATACTCAGTAAGAGCGCACCCAATCTGGCATCCAGCCTTCCCTCGGCGGTGGCGAATGTGCCCAGGCCGGGGGGCACTCCCAGGGCTCCCACTTCAAAACAGCCTCCCAGGGATTCTCCCTCTTGGCGGGCCTGATCGATGGCTGCCACCATGAGGGCTTCTGAATCCCCGTCTGCCGTCCGCACTTCGGATGCTTCCAGCCTGTCCATAATCTCGCGGTGATTGTCAGCATTGATTTCAGCCGGCTGTCCCTTGATGCCGCCGACAGCGATCACCTGGCTATAGAGATGGATCGCGAATTGCTCCAACAGCTGGTTGCAAAAGGAACCCGCCGCCACCCGAGAAGCGGTTTCCCTGGCACTGGCCCGTTCCAGAATATTGCGCATGTCAGCATGATGATATTTCATGGCCCCCGAAAGATCGGCGTGGCCGGGCCTTGGTCTGGTCACCGCCCGCTCCGAGGAGGCGGATAAATGTTCAACCGCCATCACCTGCTGCCAATTCTCCCAGTCCCGGTTGGCGATGGAAAAGGCAATCGGACTGCCGGTAGTGCGGCCTGCCCTGACTCCTGCCAATATGTCCACCTGGTCCTGCTCTATCTTCATCCGTCCGCCGCGGCCATATCCCCCTTGTCTCCGCTTAAGCTGCCTGTTGACCTCCTCGATGCTGATGGGCAATCCGGCCGGCATGCCCTCGATGATGGTTACCAGAGCCCGGCCATGGGACTCTCCTGCAGTGTAGTATTTCAACATGTCTACCCTCCTAATGATTGCTGGTCCTAAGCCCCCTGTCGGGACTGGCTGATATCATTCACTGCCCGGGGGGGTTGAAGACACCCTTATCCTTCCCACCACCGGATTAACTATCACGTAGCAGCGTT
>CAZYGL010000188.1:0-2603 GCA_964647335.1 uncultured Syntrophomonas sp.
GGATTGCGCTTTCGCCCCGAGGACGGTATGGAAGTTTTTGTGCGGGGCAATATTGCGGTTTATGCCCTGCAGGGGAAGTACCAAGTATATGTTGAAGAGATGCAGCCCTGTGGAGTGGGCGGCATCTTTCTATATTTGGAGCAGTTGAAGGCCAAGCTGGCAGCCCAAGGGTATTTTGCTCCTGAGCGAAAGAGACCCATTCCAGCCATGATAAGCAGGCTGGGGGTGGTTACTTCCCAGGACGGAGCCGCTTTAAAAGATATCCTGCGGGTCGTTAAGCAGAGACACTCAGGTATAGACATTGTAGTGGCCCACAGTGCGGTCCAGGGAACCGAGGCTCCGC
Source organism: uncultured Syntrophomonas sp. (assembly GCA_964647335.1). Taxonomy (GTDB): domain Bacteria; phylum Bacillota; class Syntrophomonadia; order Syntrophomonadales; family Syntrophomonadaceae; genus PHAA01. Next base: position 344 of record CAZYGL010000188.1, read on the forward strand.
GGGAACTAGCCCAGGGTGTTGATTTATTGAATGAATACGGTCAGGTGGATGTGATCATCATTGGCAGAGGAGGAGGATCCCTTGAAGACCTGATGGCTTTCAACAGCGAAGAGGTAGTCAAAGCGGTTTCTAATTCTCGAATCCCGGTGATCTCCGGTGTAGGCCATGAGGTCGATGTCAGTTTATGTGACCTGGCTGCAGACCTGCGGGCAGCGACACCTACCCAAGCGGCTCAATTCGCAGTACCGGAACACAGCTTATTACAAAAACAGGCAGGGAGTTTGGGCGCAAGGATGCGCCGGGCCATGCTCCGCTGCCTGGCAAATCGGGAGGAGCGCCTGGACCGTAATATGATGAAGCGAGTATGGAGGGAACCGACCCTGCTGCTGCAAAAACAGGCCGAATCGGTTGGAGAAAAGGTGCGTCGCCTGGAGCAGTCCATTCTGTCAGTGCTTAAAGACAAAAACCACAAGCTGGCGTTGGCAGCCGCAGGCTTGGACAAGTTGAGTCCCTTGCAGGTGCTGGGCCGTGGCTTTGCAATCCTGACCCAGAAAGATACGGTGATCAGGTCGATTGACCAGGTTGACCTTGATAAGGAAATGCAGGCGGAATTGGCTGACGGGAGATTGAGGATCCTGATCAAGAGCAAGGAGAAGGTGGAGAGATGGCAGAAGTGAGTTTTGACCGTGCCCTGGAGAGACTGGAAGAGATAGTGGAACTGTTGGAAACAGGCCAACTGGAATTGGAACAGAGCCTGGTTCTTTTTGAAGAAGGGGTAAAACTGTCCGTATTCTGCCAAAAAGAACTCCGCAAGACAGATGGGAAAGTACAGCGCTTGATCAAGAAGCTGGATGGCAGTTTGGAAGTTACGGACCTGGAAGAATAATTAGTGCATTTGTGTTGCTGTGACACGGACAGTGTCAAGCTGCAAAGTTTGCCAACCGAGAGAGAAAAGAGAGGATTGGGATAATGAGGTTTGATATCGAAGCGTTCATGGTCGAATTGAAGCAGCGCAAACAATATATCGATACTGCCCTGGAAAACAGGCTGGGCGGTGAACCCGCGTTCCCGCCGGTAATCCACCAGGCCATGCATTACGCAGTAATGAATGGGGGTAAGAGGTTAAGGCCGATTATGGCCATCGAGGCAGCTGCCATCGCGGGCTGTGCACCCGGCAAAGTTGTTCCGACTGCATGCGCATTGGAGTTGATTCATTGTTATTCTTTGGTACACGATGACCTCCCAGCCATGGATGATGACGATTTTCGCCGGGGATTGCCGACCTGCCACAAGGTCTTTGGCGAAGCCAATGCGATCCTGACGGGTGATGCATTGTTAACGGCAGCTTTTGAGGCGTTGGCCAGCAATGCCGATATTGATGGAGTAGGGGCAGCAAATGTGCTGCAGGTAATAAAGGAAATCGCTCATGCGGCTGGAAGCCAGGGGATGATAGGCGGGCAGGTCCTGGATCTAGCCGGGGAAACACAATCCCTGGATTTTGATCTCAGCAGGATGCATGCTTTGAAAACCGGGGAGCTTTTCAAGGCAGCGCTACGGGCAGGAGCCATTTTAGGGAATATGAACCAGGCAGGGTTAGCGGCACTGACAGATTATGGGACTCATTTTGGGCTGGCCTTCCAGATAACCGACGATATTTTGGATGTGAGCGGGGATGAGGACCTGATCGGTAAACCGGTGGGAAGTGATGAAAAAAATATTCGTACCACCTATACCACCCTTTATGGTCTGCACGGAGCACAAGCCAAGGCCGAACAGAGCGTTGCTGCCTGCCTGGATAGCCTGTCTATATTTGGACCCGAGGCTGATTTCCTCAGGGACCTGGCCAGGTTCACCCTGTACCGCAAAGCTTGATTTTGTCTATTGTGACCCATTGCTAGTCGCTTTTGGCCACCAGCACCAGGTTGTGAGCATGCTGAACCACGTAGTTGGCTACACTGCCCATAAAGAAGCGATCTACTGCGGTGCGATTGTGGGAACCGATGGCAATCAGGTCACAGCCTTCGGTGTCAGCTAACTGAACCAGCATCCGGCCGGGACTTCCATCCAGAATATGGGTTTTGACCTGAATGTTATGGCTTTTAACCTGTTCAGCAGCTTCAGCCAGGATCTTTTCCAGATGAGCATGGGTGGTCTTATATAAGTAATCGATTACGGCGGAATTATCCGGGTAGATACCATCCAACGAGAGTGTGCTCTGGTATACGATAGGAATTGCATAAGCAGAAGCCAATAAGATCTC
>CAZYGL010000188.1:2703-3866 GCA_964647335.1 uncultured Syntrophomonas sp.
TTAATCTTAGAAACCTACAGAGGTTATTGCGGGGACACAGGATTGAATACGATGGTTTAACATTTATGAACACAGGTCTATACTTAGTGCAGAGGTAAAGATTGTACATAAATTCACATGAGTGGGAAAGGTTGCGGCGCCACTCGGCCATAAACTGCTAGATAGAGAAGAGGTTTCCGGTCGGGTACTTTCCCAGAACCGTGTGAATCAACTCGCAATCCAAACCGTAAGACAGTGAGGATAGACAAGGAGGAGTTAGCTACGGAACTGAAAAAACTGAAACCTATCACCAGTTGGAGTGACATGTATGTGGACACCCTGGAGGAAATATACGGTCCATTTAATCTACACCCGGCATTGTCGACTGTAGATTTGTGCAAAGAATGGAGCGATGTATTCGGCCTGGAAGGACGATCCAAAGCGGCGAATGATGAGCTGGCTTTGATACGTTCCTGGAGTGATTCCTACATGGAGACGGTCGAGTCACTGTATGGCGAGATCGACCTGCACCCCAAGCTTAGCATCGAGGAAGTATGCGAGGAGTGGAAAGCATGTTTCCGCCAGGATGCATCGTCGCCTGCGGAAATAGCCAGATTGAAGGCCCTTAAAGAATGGACCGAAGACTATTTGCATACCTGGTCCTTACAATCAGCATCCTAGTCTAGCACTAGTTACCAAAAGGCAACGGTAAAGATATGGTGTTGAGTGTCACTGAGCACAAACAGTAATGATGAATATGATTTGATTTTTTTGGCGCCGATGTTGTCCCCAGCCTTTAAGGGCTGGGGATTTTCTTGTAAAAGGCAGGATTTATGACCGCTTAAGCATAGGATAGCGGTCATTGAAAGACCCTGGCGTTGATTTGATTAAATTGAAGAACATCTTCACGACTGGAAACCATCAGATGTCCTGGTTGAACAAAATCCGCCAGATTCCGGTATTTGGTCTTCTTATGACAAACATGCTATAATTTTATTTGAACAATGACTGGCAAAAGGTTGCAGTATTCTAGTCAACCCTATCAATTTTGAGGATGGGCCTAAAAATCCATCGAGGGCACATCGATGAAGCTTCTGGTATCGGCTTTCGACGCCCAGTCGGGGGTCCTTGCTGGGAGTTAAGGGTGTTGGGGCAATCCGCAATGGCATGCGGGCATGACCCCA
>CAZYGL010000189.1:0-3839 GCA_964647335.1 uncultured Syntrophomonas sp.
GCCGCACTCTGGCCATAAAGGTCCACAATTATAACCGCTTTGGGCAGCTGCCCCTGCTGCTCTGCCCAGATGAAGGCCTCTTTGAGGGCGGCGGGCGACATGTTCCAGCTTTCCGGGTCGGAATCGATGAAGATAGGCTGGGCTCCCAGGTAGAGAATGGGGTTGGCGCTTCCGATGAAGGTCAGGGATGAGCAGAATACCGTATCCCCTGCTCCGACCCCCAGGTAGCGCAGAGCCAGGTGCAGGGCGGCAGTGCCTGAACTTAAGGCCAGGGCATGACCGCATCCTACCTTATCGCACATCTCTGCTTCAAAGGCGTTGACATGAGGGCCCAGGGGAGCGATCCAGTTGGAGGCGAAGGCGTCCTCGATATACGCCTGCTCCCTCCCGGTCATGTGGGGTGGGGAGAGATAGAGTCTGGGCATTGTTTTGGCTGTCATAGTATATCTCCTCTGATTGTTTTCTGCCTGATTGTATTGATCCCAAGGCTAAAAATCCAGCACATAAGCATAATTGTGGTGGGCCTTACCACCCAGGGCAAATTTGTAAGCTTCATCACCCCGGGACAGATCCAGATTGGTGATCCCGGTGTTATCTATAAGCCAGCGGATGGTCTCGGTTATCAGGAGCAAGCCGGGACTGAACTGGGAATAGGCGCTGTTCATGGCTATGCGCGGCAAAATCACCGTGGATTGGTCGCTGTTGACATAGCCGCACAAGATGGCGGCAATGGCCCCGTCTATCCTCAGCACGGAATTGAAATTCCCGGCCATTTTCATCGTGGAGATAGTGATGGGATTCAGGTAGTGGCGGGTCAGGCGCAGCAGCCAGCCCACCTGGGCCTGGTTTTTGTCGAAGGACCTTTCATTGTATACCCCCAGGATCTCACTCTTCATTTTGGGATCGATCGAGGTATCGATTTTCACATCCACCTCCCAGGGGAGGTCCTGGCGCTGCAGGCGATTGCAGCGGGTGCGGATGTTCTGGCGGATATTCTTGCTGAGCGACTGGAAATAGGCGTCGTAGTCGCTGCCAAAAGCGATGCTGACACAGGTCGATTCGGGCTGCTCCACCGCCGGGTAACGGGGTGACAGATAGTCATTCAGTCTGCTGCGTTGATTGACCTTGTTCAGGCACAGCCTACTGCCCTTGAGTTCCTTTTGCAGCAGGGCCAGGGCCTGGGCGAAATCTTCCTCCCTGGCATCCGCTCCGTAAATGAAGTCCAGGTAGCCGGTCATGAGCAGGTCGCCGATTATATAGTAGCGCCCCCCTTGGCCATAGAGGGGTATTATCATCAGGGTATTGTCGTCCTGGTCCAGGATTTCAAAGATTTTGGTGTGGAAAAACAAGCGGCTGGCCCCACAGCGGTAATAACGGCAGACCATGCAGTTAAACTCATAGGATGAATACGGGGTCAGGGCAGGATTGCGCTCGTATAATCTTTCCCACTTGTCTTTTAGGTCTTTCAAGGTTGCCTGTCTAATCCTCATTAAGCTGGTGTACCTCCATGGTTATTAAAGCGTGGCCCAAGGCAATGGTCTACATGGGCATGCAGTTGTGTTTTTTACTGAGCTGGTCTAGATCATCCTTATCCTGCAGCAGTTTCAAGGCTTTGATCAAGGTGTTGCGGGTCTCGGCCGGGGCAATGATCTCATCCACGTAGCCGGCCTGGGCCGCGAACTTGGGATTGGAGAAATTGTAAAGGTATTCTTCGGTCTTCTTCTGCTTGAATTCCTTCTGTTCTTCTCCGCTCAGGGTTTCGATATGTTTATGGAACAGCACCTCCACCGCGCCCTCAGCGCCCACCACCGCTATTTCGGCAGAGGGCCAGGCAAAGACGAAGTCGGCGCCCAAGTGTTTGCTGGACATGGCGATATATGCTCCCCCGAAGGCCTTGCGCAGGATGACGTTGATCTGAGGGACCGTGGCCTCTGAATAGGCATAGACCAGTTTGGCCCCATGGCGGATGATGCCCTTGCGCTCCTCATCCAGGCCGGGCATAAAACCCGGGGTGTCGGTGAAAGTGATCAGGGGTATGCTGAAAGCATCACAGAAGCGGATGAAACGAGCCGCTTTGTCACTGGCATTGCATTCTATCGCCCCCGACAGGCATGCTGGCTGGTTGGCGATCACCCCGACCAGGCAGCCGGACAGGCGGGCAAAACCCACCACTATATTGGCGGCAAAGGACTCCTGCACCTCCAGGAAGCTGTGTTCATCGAAAACCCGGGTGATGATGCGGCGCACATCATAGGCCCGGTTGCTGAAGAGGGGCAATATATGGCCGATATCACGCTGATCCTTTTCCTGGCCCGGCACCAGGGCAAAGGGGCTCTTGTCCTGGTTGTGCTGGGGCAGCATGGCGATCAGGTGGCGCAGGTGCTCGAAACACTGGGCTTCCGTCTTATGGCGGAAATGGGCCACCCCGCTTGTATTGGCATGGACTTCGGCTCCGCCCAGGTCCTGATTGGATACCTGCTGGTTCAAGACGTTTTTGACCACCCTGAATCCGGTCAGGGACATGGTGGTTATCTCATCGATGACATACACGAAATCGCTCAGGGCGGCAGAATAGACGGAACCGCCTGCACAGGGGCCGGCACAGATGATGAACTGGGGTATCAATCCGGATGCCAACGAATTGTAGTGCAGCATTTCGCCGGTGCCGACCAGGGAGCGCATGCCTTCATGGATGCGGGCCCCGCCGGAATCGTTGATGCCGATCAAGGGACAACGGCAGCGGATGGCCATCTGGGCCAGTTCGGCGATCTTCTTGCCGTGGCGTTCCCCGATGGAGCCGCCCATGACCGTGAAATCCTGGGCATAGATGCAGACCCGCTTGCCGTGGATCTCGCCGAAACCGGTGATGACCCCGTCATAGGGGGATTGGGCATGGCCCATGCCGAAGCTCTTGCCGTTCTGGCCCATCTCGATGTGGCTTACTTCGGATTTTATCTCCAGGAAGGAGCCCTTGTCGGCTATAGCCAGGATGCGCTCGATGGCATGCAGTTTGCCTTTCTGATGCTGTTTGGCCAGGTCGTAGCTTCTGGACTCCATCCCCTTCACCTCACTTATGATCTTCGACTGCGCTGTAGTCGAAGTTGCTGCCTTTGAATTGCGGCATAGTGCTCTCGCGGCCTTCGGCGCCTATCCCTTCCCGCTTGACCACCTTGAGCAAGGTCAAGAGGAAGATCTTCATATCCAGCCCCAGGGACTGGTGATCCACGTACCAGACATCTAAAGCCAGGCGCTCCCCCCAGCTTAATGCGTTGCGGCCATTGACCTGAGCCCAGCCGCTGATCCCTGGTTTGACCAGGTGGCGCCGGTTTTCTTCCGGGGTGTAATGGGGCAGGTATTCCGGGAGCAACGGGCGCGGGCCGATAAAGCTCATCTGTCCCAGGAGCACATTGAACAGCTGGGGCAGTTCATCCAGGCTCAGCTTGCGCATCAGACGGCCGTGGCGGGTCAAGCGCTCCTCGGCGCTGAGCTTGCGCCCGCGGGCATCGGTGCGGGAGCTTTTCATGGTCCGGAATTTGTAGATGGTGAAAACCCGCTCCTGGTAGCCCACCCTTTTCTGAGCGAAGACCACCGCCTCCCCCGGTTCCCTGAGCTTGACATACAAGGCACAGAACAAGAGGATGGGCGAGATTACGATCAGGATAATCAGGGCCAGCAATATGTCCATGAGAGGTTTGAAAAAATTACGGTACATGTCGATCACCCGGCATAAAGTATGTGGGGAACTGCGGCTTGACGCAAAATTCCCGCTGTACATATGGGCCTGTTGCCATCATCTATGATACCATCTCTTCCCGCCTTTTTATCATAATTTTGTCATA
>CAZYGL010000190.1:0-1849 GCA_964647335.1 uncultured Syntrophomonas sp.
ACCGGGGAAAAGGCCCGTTTAAAGGTGCATCAACTGCGGGACATTTACGATTCAATCATGGTTGGGATAGGCACGATCTTAAAGGATGATCCGCAGCTGAACACCAGGCTGCCTGGAATGGTTGGGCACGATCCGGTCAGGGTAATTATCGACCCTCATTTGGATATTCCGGTGACCAGCAAAATCGCTAACACATCCAATAGCCAGCGGAGCCTGGTGTTCTGTACAGATGGCGCCGATCATGACAGGCGACAGCAGCTGCGATCGCTGGGAATAGAGATCTGCCCTCTCGCAGGCCAAAGCGATTTTATTCCACTGGACCAGGTTCTGTTGGAACTAGGGAAAATGGGCCTCTGCAGCGTACTGGTTGAGGGCGGCGGTGAAATAAATGCTTCCCTCCTGGACGGTGATCTAATCGATAAAGTCTACTGGTTCATAGCTCCCAAAATAATTGGCGGGAAGCAGGCACCAGGCCCAATTGGCGGCATAGGGATTCCTTGGATGAAGGATGCCAGGGCTTTGGAATCGGTGGAGTTAGCAAAAATCGGCGAGGATTTTCTTATAACAGGCTATTTCAAGGAGTGGTGTTAAATTTGTTTACAGGTATAATCGAAGAATTAGGTGTGGTACAGCGCATGGAAAGAGGCAGTGATTTCTGCCAAATAAGTGTATCAGCCCAGCAAGTGCTTGACGACGTCAAAATCGGCGACAGTATCGCCATCAACGGAGTCTGCCTGACTGTGACAGGGTTTGACCGCCAGCATTTCACAGCTGATATCATGGCCGAAACATTATCCAAGACCAATTTGGGATCGCTGACCAGCGGCCAAAAGGTAAATCTGGAGCGTGCGGTGCGTTTGGGGGACAGGATGGGGGGCCATCTGGTGCAAGGACACGTAGATGCAGTCGGCAACATAGCCGAACAACAGACCGTTGGTATAGCAAAAATCATCAGGATAAAGGCGCCATCAGAAATACTGGATTACATGGTTGCTAAAGGTTCGATAGCCATCGACGGCATAAGCCTCACCGTCATTGAGGTTTTTTCCGACAGCTTTACGGTTTCGATAATTCCGCATACTGCCAAGATGACAACCCTCGGTTTCAAAAAGCCAGGTGACTCTGTCAATCTCGAGGCAGATATAATCGGCCGCTATGTGGAGAAACTGCTGAAGAAAAACCGCGGGAAAAATCCTGCCCCCCTCAGTTCAGAATTTTTAGCCGAGCACGGCTTTTTATAAACAAGGAGGAAATGCAATGTTCAATTCTATCGAAGAAGCCATAGCTGATTTCAAAGCTGGCAAAATGCTCATTATGGTGGATGACGAGGACCGGGAAAACGAAGGAGATATTATCATTGCTGCTGAAAAATGCAGTCCTGATATTGTCAATTTCATGGCTACTCACGCTAAAGGCCTGATCTGTATGCCTATGATAGGAGCTCGGCTGGATGAATTGGAAATACAGGCAATGGTAATCGAGAACACTGACAATCATCAGACAGCCTTCACTGTATCCGTTGACCATGTTTCCACAACCACTGGAATATCCGCCCACGAGAGAGCTGCCACTATCAGAGCCTTGATCGATCCGGTCAGCCGACCGTTGGATTTCCGCAAACCAGGGCACATATTCCCGCTGCGCTACCGGGAAGGCGGGGTATTGCGCCGTACCGGGCATACCGAAGGCTCGATCGACCTGGCCAAACTTTCCGGTTTGTACCCGGCCACGGTCATATGCGAGATCATGAGCAAGGATGGCACTATGGCCAGGGTCCCCGAACTTATGGAATTCGCCAGGGAACATCAGATCAAAATCATCACCATTGCAGATCTGATCCAGTATCGCC
>CAZYGL010000190.1:1859-3812 GCA_964647335.1 uncultured Syntrophomonas sp.
GATTTTGGCGAATTCAAGGCCGTAGCTTATGAATCCATGCTTGATGGGAAAGAGCACCTGGCCCTGGTTAAAGGTGAATGGGCTGAAGATGAGCCGATTCTGGTCAGAGTCCATTCAGAATGTCTGACTGGAGATGTGTTTTCTTCATGCCGGTGCGACTGCGGTGAACAGTTGAAAAGCGCTTTGGAAATGATCGAGAAGGAAGGTAAGGGCGTTTTCCTTTATATGCGCCAGGAAGGAAGGGGAATTGGGCTGGTAAATAAGATTAGGGCCTATAATCTCCAGGACCACGGAAGGGACACGGTTCAGGCCAACCTGGACCTAGGATTTCCAGCCGATCTCCGTGACTATGGCATAGGGGCACAGATCCTTGTAGATCTCGGGGTTAGGAAAATGCGCATGATGACCAATAATCCCAAGAAAATTAAGGGGTTGGAGGGGTATGGACTGGAAATTGTGGACAGGGTGCCGATTGAGATGCCGGTCAAGGATGAAAACAGGCGCTACATGCAGACCAAGAAAGATAAAATGGGCCATATACTAGCCAGCGTGCAATGATGCACCAGCGTTCGAAATAACGGATATATTGAGTTTAATAACATTTTGAGGAGGTATTGGCAATAATGGGACAGATTCTGCAAGGTAAGCTTATCGGTGACAATCAAAGGATTGGGGTAGTAGTTACCAGGTTCAATGAATTCATCACCAACAAATTGCTCTCAGGGTGCCTGGATACACTGACCAGGCATGGTGTGGACAGTGAGAATATCGATATTGCTTGGGTGCCTGGCGCTTTCGAAATGCCACTGGTAGCTCAAAAGATGGTAGAAAGAGGCTATGATGCAGTTATCTGTTTGGGGGCGGTAATCAGGGGGGCTACACCTCATTTTGAGTATGTCTCAGCCGAAGTGACAAAAGGGATAGCACAGGTGGGTCTCAACACTGGGGTGCCAGTCATCTATGGGGTCATTACTTCCGATACAATTGAACAAGCAATAGAAAGAGCCGGGACCAAGTCCGGCAACAAGGGTGCTGATGCAGCGGTTACCGCGATCGAGATGATTAACCTGCTGAACGAAATATAAACGACCCTGAAGCAAAGCGGGCATGTTGAGAACACATGCCCGCTGGCTATTGTCTGCTTAACAATTCCGGATCTAAATTATCGGCGACCCGATAAAAATCTTTTGGACTGTGTTGTCCTCGATTTTGAATAGAATGTACCTGTCGCCGCCGTAATAGGCGTCGAAAATGTTTGGGGTCACCTTGTCATAGGCTTTGGTGAAATTAATCCCGTATTTGGCTACGACTTGATCGAAGGTGTCTCCGACTTTTATCTCCCGGGCAGTGGCTGAACTCCCAGGTCCCAGATCCATTCTGACCAGAATGTCTTCATGTTTGGTGAAAGTAAGCAAACAATCCAAATCCTTGGGCCTATACACTCCGCTTCTGCCCAGGTTTTCGCCTTGAGGATAGACCTGCATGGCTTCGGAACGGCTCGTCTGACCAACGATAAGAATCCCTGAAGGTGTGCTTACCGTGAAGTCTCTGTTTGTTAGGGCCGCAGTCTCAGGTGGCTTTTCCAATACAACCTCGGCATGAGTGTTGGAAATGTAGGAGAACAATATTACCGCTGCCAAGACTATTAATGCGACTATCCAGGCTTCTTTTTTATGAGCATTGGTCATTTAGGTTTCCTCCTCGGATGCATACAACTTAAAACATTGGCAATGTTCGGGTGTCTATACTATTATATGCATTAAATCAAAGGGATTAAAGCTGCAAAATATGGGCTTTTTGGAAGCTATGCTTGGATATCCAAAAAGATGGGGGATGGCTTGACAACCTTGTTTGCCATATACTATAATTTTCCTTGCTGAGAAGAAATTCAGCCCATTTGCGGTAGTGGCGGAATTGGCAGACGCGCTAGATTCAGGTTCTAGTAGTCGCAAG
>CAZYGL010000191.1:0-3738 GCA_964647335.1 uncultured Syntrophomonas sp.
CGGTTGGTCCCATGAAACAAGCCATGAAGGATGCCAACCTCAAACCTTCGGATCTAGATAAAGTGATTCTGGTGGGTGGTTCCACCCGTGTGCCGGCTGTTCAGGAAGCGGTGAAAAATTTTACTGGCAAGGATCCTTTCAAGGGCATCAATCCTGATGAGGTAGTGGCTTTGGGAGCGGCAATCCAGGCTGGAGTGCTGACTGGTGAAGTAACCGATGTGGTTCTCCTGGACGTGACCCCATTGTCACTGGGGATCGAAACCCTGGGAGGAGTTTTCACTCGTATAATCGAGAGGAATACGACCATTCCCGTCGCCAAGAGCCAGATTTTTACAACTGCTGCTGACAACCAGCCTTCGGTGGATATCCATGTCTTGCAGGGCGAGCGGAAACTGGCTCAGGACAATGTCACACTGGGCAGATTCCAGTTGAGCGGCATACCTCCAGCGATGCGGGGTATACCCCAGATCGAAGTTAAGTTTGACATCGATGTCAATGGCATAGTTAATGTGACCGCCAAGGATTTGGCCACCAACCGGGAACAAACCATTACCATAACCTCATCCAGCGGATTGAGTGAAAAGGACATCGAGCGGATGGTTAGAGATGCCGAACAGTTTGCTGCCGAGGACGAGAAACGCTACAAGGAAATCGAGGTCAGAAATCACGCGGACAGCATGATATACCAGACCGAGAAAAACCTCAAGGAGTTCGCGGACAAGATAGATGAGGCGGACAAAACAGCGGTGGAAAGCGCGAAAGAGGAACTGCAGAAAGCACTGGCAGGCAGCGATGTTTCCGAGATAGAGACTAAAACCGAGGCTCTGGCCCAGGCCATGTATGCCTTCACCAGTAAGATGTACCAACAAGCTAATCCGGAACCAGGCGGTGAAGGGGCTGCTGATGACATAATCGATGCTGACTACAATCTTGCGGATGAAGACAAAGACAAGTAATTTGCTTAAGGAGCTACAGGAAGGTGGGGAATAATGGCCACCAAGCGTGACTATTACGAGGTGCTGGGGGTAACCAAATCGGCCAGCCCCGAAGACATCAAGAAAGCCTATCGTCAGAAGGCCAAAAAATTTCATCCGGATGTCAACAAGGATGATCCAGACGCTGCTGAAAAGTTCAAGGAAGTCGCGGAAGCCTATGAGGTGCTGAGCGATGACCAAAAGCGAGCAGCCTATGACCAGTACGGTCACGATGCCTTTGATCCCAATCGTATGGGTGCGGGAGGATTTGGCGGAGCTGGATTTGGAGGCATGGGAGGATTCGGGGATATCTTCGATCTATTTTTCGGCGGAGGACAACGTCGCCGGGGACCCCAGCGGGGGGCTGACCGCGAAGTGCGCCTTGACATCACCTTCGAGGAGGCAGTATTCGGGGCTGAAAAAGAAATGCATTTGATGAGGGTGGAGACCTGTGAGAAATGCGATGGAAGCGGTGCCGAACCGGGATCTTCTCCCAAAACATGCGCGCAATGTCAGGGCAGCGGCCAGGTTAGGACAGTGCAAAACACACCCTTCGGCAGGTTTGAGAGCACCCGGACCTGTACCCAGTGCGGCGGCTCCGGCAGAATAATCGAGAAACCTTGTTCCAACTGCAAAGGCCGCGGTTCGGTCAAGCGCCGCCGGACCATCAATGTACGCATTCCGGCGGGCATCGACACAGGCGCCAGGTTGCGCATCCAGGCAGAAGGAGAAGAGGGAATAATGGGAGGGCCGCCCGGGGACCTGTTTATTGTAGTGGTGGTCAAAGCTCATCCCCGCTTTCAGCGGGATGGCTATACCCTGATTTGCAGCCAGGACATCAACATAGTTCAGGCGTCGCTGGGGGCGGAAATCGATATAACCTTGCTGGATGGGGAATCTCACAAACTGGTGATACCGGAGGGGACTCAGCCGGGGGATATCATCACAGTCAAGAACAAGGGTGTACCCCATCTTCATCATGCCAGCCGTCACGGAGACCTCAAGGTGCTGATCAACGTCAAGATCCCTACCCGCCTGAGCAAGCGGCAGCGAGAACTCTTGGCAGGTTTTTACGGTGAAGCAGAAGAAAAGGAAAACAAAAAGGGTCTTTTTGATAAGCTGAAGGATGCAATGGGTTAAAGGATGTGTAAGTGTGAATTGGAAAGAGATAAGTGTGCTTACCGAAGGAGTATGTGTAGAGGCTCTGGCTGGCATATTTCAGAATATGGGTTCTGGAGGCGTGGTTATAGAAGACCCCCAGGCGGCGCGCAAGTACGTTAATCAGCAAGGCTGGAATCCGGAAACGGTTTCACCGGACTTCTTGCAGCACGAATTTGTGGTTGTAAAGGCTTATTTCCCGGCTGACAAGGATATCCTGGCCGAAATCCAGGATTATATAGCTCAGGTTGAGAAAAATTTCCAGACCGATTGCCGGATCTTTATTGACGAGGTGCGCAATGAAGATTGGGAGGAAAACTGGAAAAAGTATTATCATGCCTTTAAAGTCGGGGAGCGTTTGGTTGTCAAGCCATCTTGGGAAGAATACCAGGCTCAGCCCGGTGAAGTAGTGATAAATATAGATCCGGGTATGGCCTTTGGTACCGGGATTCATGCTTCCACCCGTTTTTGCCTGCGCTTTATAGACAAATATGTGCGGGGGGGAGAAACCATAATCGATGCTGGCTGCGGATCGGGCATTTTGTCCATCGGCGCGGCCAAATTGGGAGCGGCTTCGGTGTTTGCCATGGATATCGATGATCTGGCTGCTAGGATCGCCAAGGAGAATATTCAGTTGAACGGTTTGGAAGGGGCCATACAGGTTGAAGCCGGCGACATAATAGAAGCCGTGCAGGGGCGGAAAGCCGACCTGATTCTGGCTAATATAACTGCCGAGGTAGTTGTTGAGCTGATCCCGGAAGCAGCCCAGGTCTTGGTTTCGGGAGGGTATCTTTTCGGTTCCGGGATAGTCGACAGCCGCTGGCCAGGAGTGAAACAGGCCCTTGAAAAAAACGGCTTTGTCATCGATGAGGTAATGCAAGATGTGGACTGGATAGGAGTAGCTGCCCGCAAACTGTAAGCCTATCTTACGCGGAGGGCATTTTAGGAGTATAAAGTCATGAATAAGGGTGTAACCATCGCGTTCCACACCCTGGGCTGTAAAGTCAACCAGGTGGAAACTGAGCAGATGATGGAAAAGTTTCAACTACAGGGTTATCAGGTCGTAGACTTTGGTGACCCTGCTGACATTTATATAATAAATACCTGCACGGTCACCCATATAAGCGACAGGAAGTCCCGGGCCCTATTGCGCAGGGCGGTCCGCAACAATCCCGGGGCTATGGTCGTTGCAACTGGATGCGCAGCCGAGCTGGCCCGTGAGCAATTGGCCGAAATCGAAGGGCTGGGGCTGATCGTGGGAAATCAGGGTAAAGACAGCATTGTAGAGCTGGTAGAGAATCTTTTGGGAAAACGACCTGGCGGCCCGTCAGACTGTGAACTGCAATGTGCTCATCCCAGGCAAATGATGCCGGTCTTATTTGCTGGACCCCATGAGCGTACCCGGGGATTTATCAAAATCCAGGATGGCTGCCAAAGCTTCTGTTCATACTGTATTGTACCTTTCGCACGGGGCCCCCTGCAGAGCAAAAGCCCGGTTGATGTGCAGGCGGAATTCAGACATATGCTGAATCTGGGATATCGCGAGATAGTGTTGACAGGTATCCACACCGGAATGTACGGTGCGGACCTGACGGACTGGGATCTT
>CAZYGL010000192.1:0-3736 GCA_964647335.1 uncultured Syntrophomonas sp.
AACAGAACGTTGTATAATAAAGGAAAAACGGAGGGGTGCTTATGTTTAAATCGGTTAGGTTTTGGATTAGTGGATTACTCATGATGACACTTTTGGTGTCAGTGTTAATTACAGGGTGCGCCCAGCAAGCTCAAACTCCGGCCCCTGCAACCACCCCGACCTCCACAAGTACTGATAAGACATCAACTCAAGTCCCAACTGCTGCAGATATTAAGGCAGCTACATACGGATCAAAAAGCGCGGCTTTAAAAACCAGTTGGACCCTGGAGGAAATGCTGCAATATTCTATCGAAGACGAGTATATGGCCCGGGCAGAATACAAATATGTAATTACTGCCTTTGGGGACCAGAATCCATTTTCAAATATTTTGGCTGCTGAGGAGACCCATATCAATTCCATAAAAGGGCTTTATGCCACGAGAAAGATGCCGGTCCCGGAGGATAAATCAGGCTTATATTTGGTCAAACCGGACAATGTAAAAGATGCCCTGGAACTGGGGGTAGAGGCGGAAATCGCCAATATCTCAATGTACAAAGGATTTTTGGCGACCCCTAATCTGCCCGATGATGTGAAAATCGTGTTCACCCAGTTACAGGCTGGATCCGAAAGCCACCTCAGTGCCTTCAGGAATGTGCTCCAGCGCTACTAATGAAGCGGGTAAGGAGGGAATAGCAGAATGACAGAAGCCAGCGAAGCACCCCAACCAACTCCGGCTAAACCTAAAAAAAAGAAAAAATCCCGTACCTGGTACCGGTCGGTAGTGCAGATATTTTTCTTCCTGCTGGTAGCCCTTATTACTGTTAACGAAGCCCTGGCTTTATCCGGCAAAAGTATCCCGTTTGTAACCAAGGCTTCCCTGCATGCCATCTGCCCATTTGGAGGAGTGGTGTCCATCTATGAATTTGTGACTGCCGGCAAGTTTGTACAGAAAATCCACAACTCCTCCTTCATCCTGATGATGGCCGCGTTTATCCTGGCCATAGGTTTCGGACCTTTGATCTGTGGCTGGGTCTGTCCCCTGGGCTCTTTCCAGCAGTGGACTGCGAAAGTAGGCCGCAAGATCCATGGCAAGAAATATAACCATATGATTCCTGCCACCATCGATTCGAAGCTGCGTTATACTCGTTATCTGGTGCTCGCCCTGGTGATATATGTTACCGCGACCACCGGCAAACTTGTTTTTCAAGATTATGATCCCTATTTCGCCCTTTTCAATTTTTGGTCCACGGAGGTAGCTCCTGCAGCGCTGATAATCCTTGGTACTACGGTCGCCCTGGCGTTGTTCATCGAAAGACCCTGGTGCAAATATGCCTGCCCTTACGGGGCAGTCCTGGGACTATTTAATTTTGTCCGCATCTTCAAGATACGGCGCGAAGTCTCCACCTGCATCAATTGCAAACTCTGTGACCGCAATTGTCCGATGAATATTACCATCTCCACCCAGCAGCGGGTCCGTGACCACCAGTGTATCGCTTGCATGAACTGTACTTCGGAACAATTCTGCCCGGTCGCTGACACGGTTGAGTTTTCAACAAAGGGGGAGGCTGAGATATGAAGGTAAAATCTTATGGTGTGGCTTTGACTGTCCTGGTTGTTATTTTTGGCAGTGTAACCATAACCTCTTATCTGGGACAATGGAAAACCACCACTGATAAAGTCCCTGCCAAATACACTACGGGTGAGGTGGCTGGCGAGTACAACCCAGCAGATATACGCGGCTCTTACACTTTCAGCCAGATTCAGGACGCATTCGGCATCCCCGTCGATGAACTGGCAATTGCCTTCAGTATAAAAAATCGCGACAATGCAGCCTTCCAGGTCAAGGAATTGGAAACCATTTATGCTCCCCTGGTTGCGCAGAACAAGGAGGTTGGTACCGATTCGGTGCGAATTTTTGTGGCCCTGTATAAGGGATTGCCTATCACTTTAACCGATACCACCTATATGCCCAGGCCAGCAGTAGAAATACTGATGTCGAAGGCGACCTTAAGCAAAGAACAATTGGAATATCTGAACAGCCATACAGTGGAGATTCCGTAAAGCAGCAATTACATACAGACGACTTAGGGTAAACCTGCGATTGTATGGTTTAAAACGATGCATGTTAAAAAATACACTTCGGAAAAACTAATGCCGGCTAATTCTTATGAATCAGCCGGCTAAAGTTTATTTCCGCTAAATTTCGGCATCTTCCAGACTATGTTCTAAGTTGAGCCATTTTCGCCCCGAAAAACTATCGAATTAAATTTTGACCAAGTGAACGGATTCAATAATCTCAAACGTTTTATAGATAGATTGGAGGTGAGGATGTTGAATCCGCCCCCGTTGGTTTCCGACGATCTGCTTTCAATTGCAATTGAAAAATATGCCGATATGGTGCGGCGCATCTGTTTCTTGTATTTGAAGGATAAAGCTGAAGTGGAAGACGTATTTCAGGAGGTATTTCTGCAATATTTCTTGCATATCGATACGTTCCGGGATGAGCAGCATCAAAAGGCTTGGCTGTGCAGGGTCACCTTCAACAAATGTAAAGACATGAACAAAAGCATTTGGCGCCGAAGGGTAGTAAGTATCGAAAACCTGGAGATACCTTTCGAAAACCCGGATCAGGGGGAACTGGTTACGGCGGTGCTTAAACTGCCACTCAACTACAGGCAAATTATTTATTTGCACTATTACGAGGGTTGGACCATACCTGAGATTGCAGAGATTATGCAGCAAAATGTCAATACGGTTTATACGCAGCTGAGACGGGCCAAAGCCAGGTTGAAGCATAAAGTGGAGGTGAAGTGAATATGGAGGAGTTTAAAAACTATTTGGATAAGGTAAAAGCCGACCAGCTGCTAAAAGACACTACCACTGTCTACGTAAAAAACAACTACGCCAATCAGGTTTTGCAGAACTCAAACGCAGAGCCGGGAAAGGGGGATATTGGCATGAAAAGATTAATGGGAGCCATAGCTTCAGTTGCTGCTTGTTTGATGCTCTTGGTAGGGGGATACAGCTACTATAATAAACCGGTCAATTATGTGAGCTTGGATATAAACCCCAGTGTGGAATTGGGGGTAAATGCCCTTAACAGGGTTGTGAGTGCCGAGGGTATAAATGGAGATGGCAGGGCTTTATTGGAACAAAATCAGGTTAAAAATATGTCCCTTGAAAGTGCCCTGCAGGAACTGGTGCTGGGAGCGGCTGAACAGGGCTACGTGGCGGGTGACGGATCCACCGTGATTGCCCTGACTGCACTAGCGGATAACGAGGATAAGGGGATACAGCTGCGGGACCAGACCCGTGACAGGGTGCAGCTGCTGCTGCAAGAAAGGGATATGGACGCTGTGGTCTATGCGGACTGTGCCAACCTGGAGATCAGAACCCAAGCCCAACAAGCAGGAATATCGCCAGGTAAGTACAGATTGATCGCATGGCTGCAGACCCTGGATCCCAGCATTACGGCAGAACAATACCGAAATACCAAGGTCACTGAGATAATAGTCAAAGGGAATGAACTGCTGCAGTCCGGAGAAAAAGCGGAAATCCAGTCGCCGGAATGGGAGCGGACCCGTACCATGATAATGGCGGCTGGACAGGCGATCAATCAGAACCAGCAAATGGTGCAGGGGCAGAACAGGAATCAGAATCAATTCCAGAATGGAATACAGACTCAAACCGGGGTCTTGCAAGATCAGCAGCAAATCCAGAGCCAGACTCAAACCCGGAATCAACTACAGGATCAGA
>CAZYGL010000193.1:0-3730 GCA_964647335.1 uncultured Syntrophomonas sp.
GGCAGGGGCGAGACTATCAAGGATACGGCCCTGGTGCTGGCAAGGATGGTGGACGGGATTATGATCCGTACCTTCTCCCATGATGAGGTGCTGGAAATGGCCCGCTGGTCGTCAGTACCTGTCATCAACGGATTGACTGACCTGCTGCATCCCACCCAGGTGATCGGCGATATGATGACTGTTATTGAACACAGGGGAGCTCTGCAGGGCCTGAAGCTCGCATTTATCGGCGACGGCAACAATGTGGCCCATGAGCTGCTGTTCGGCGGCGCCAAGGTGGGGATGGATGTCACCATCGCCTGCCCGCCAGGTTTCGAACCTAATCCCCAGGTCTTGGAACTGGCCCGCCAGGACGCAGAACTGACTGGTGCCAAACTCACAGTGGTGGAAAGCCCCTGGGAAGCAGTTCGGGGAGCTGACGCTGTCTATACTGACGTGTGGGCCAGCATGGGTCAAGAAGGAGAGGCTGAGGAGAAAGAGAAAAAATTCCTCCAATACCAGGTCAACCAGGCTTTGATGGACGCGGCCAAACCAGGTGCCATCGCTCTCCACTGCCTGCCCGCCAAGCGCGGCAAGGAGATCACCGACGAGGTGATGGACGGCCCGCAATCGGCCATATTCGATGAATCCGAAAACCGACTCCATGCACACAAGGCCATCATGGCCCTGGTCATGTAGCGGATAACAGATAGGGGGACTATTCAGATGGACAAAGTTGTACTAGCCTATTCCGGGGGACTCGACACCTCTATCATTATCCCCTGGCTTAAAGAAAATTATGGCTACGAGGTGATTGCCTTCTGTGCCAACGTTGGCCAGGGAGAAGAACTGGAGCCGGTGCGGGCCAAAGCTTTAAAATCAGGGGCTGCCAAGGTATACGTGGAGGATGTGGTCGAGGAGTTCGTGACCGACTATGTTTTCCCGGTCTTGAAAGCCGGGGCTGTTTATGAGAAGAAATACCTTCTGGGGACTTCCTTTGCCCGCCCGTTGATGGCTAAGAAGATGGTGGAGATCGCTCATAAAGAAGGCGCGGTAGCCGTTGCTCACGGGGCCACCGGCAAGGGCAATGATCAGGTGCGCTTCGAACTGGGGGTCAAGGCATTTGATCCCAGCCTCAAGATTATCGCCCCCTGGCGGGAATGGAATATACGCTCCAGGGAGGAGGCCATCGACTATGCCAACCACCATGGGATCGAGGTCCCGGTGAGCAAGGAAAAAATATACAGCAGTGACCGCAACATATGGCACATATCCCATGAAGGAGGAGACCTGGAAGACCCGGCCAACGAGCCCCAGGACCATCTCTATACCTTGACCGTTCCCCCCGAGTCTGCCCCTGACCAGCCGACTTATGTGGAAGTGGGCTTTGAAGCAGGTATTCCGGTGTCCCTGGATGGGAAAAGATATGCGCCGGTAGCCTTGCTGGAAGAACTCAACCGGATGGGAGGCGCCAACGGGGTGGGCATCGTCACCATGGTGGAAAACCGCCTGGTGGGCATGAAATCCAGAGGGGTCTACGAGACTCCCGGAGGCACCATCCTCTATGCCGCCCACGAGGAACTGGAAAGGTTGACCCTGGACCGGCGCACCCTGCAGTTCAAAGAGCAGGTGGCTTTAAAATATGCGGAATTGGTCTATGACGGTAACTGGTTTTCCAAATTGAGGACCGCCCTGGATGCTTTTGTTGATGTTACCCAAATGACCGTGAGCGGCAGTGTGCGGGTCAAACTCTTCAAGGGCAGCTGCACTGCGGTGGCTTCAAGCTCCCCTTATTCCCTCTATAATGAGGAACTGGCTACTTTCGGAGCCGACGAGATATATAGCCAGAAGGATGCAGAGGGATTCATCAACCTGTTCGGGCTGCCCCTCAAGGTGCAGGCCCTGCTCAACAAGAAGATAGCCAGCCAGAAATAGAGACTGGACTGAATAAGTGCATTCCCATTGAGTGGCAGCGAGCCGAGTGGTTTTCGGCTCGTTATTTTTTTTGGCCAGCCATCACCTGAACCTAAAAAATAAAAAATCAAGACTAGTAATTAAAATCTTTTTCGTATACTATATATGGTGTATTCTATAAAAATAAACCATATATATAGTATATGTGCTATGAGGAGGATTACAATGGACATCAGCAAGATCAAGAAAAGAGACGGGCGGGTGGTGCCTTTTGAGCCTGAGAAATTGGCTAATGCCATTTTCAAAGCGGCCCGGGCAGTCGGAGGAAAGGATTACCAGACCGCAAAACAACTGGCTGCAAAAGTGATGGACATCGCCCAGTATGTGGATGATGACGATGACATCGCCACGGTGGAGGGCATCCAGGACCTGGTGGAAAAAGTGCTGGTCAAGAACGGGCACTACAAGACAGCCAAAGCTTACATATTATACCGCAAACAGCACGAAACCCTGCGCAACGCCGACCAGCTCCTGCAGAACAACCAGATTATAGCCAATTACCTGGGCCGCAACGACTGGAGGGTCAAGGAAAATTCCAACATGACCTATTCCCTGCAGGGTATGAATTTTCATCTCTCATCGGTAATCGTCTCCCAGTATTGGCTGGAGCAGATCTACACCCCGCAGATGAAGGAAGCCCAGAGCAGCGGCGATATGCATATCCATGACCTGGGTATCCTGGGAGTGTATTGCGTGGGCTGGGACATCCGTGACCTGCTCATGGAAGGCTTCAAAGGCGTGCGCGGCAAGGTGGCCAGCGGACCGGCCAAGCATTTCCGTTCCATCCTGGGGCAGATAGTCAATTTCTTCTTCACCCTCCAGGGTGAAGCTGCCGGGGCCCAGGCATTTTCCAACTTCGATACCCTCCTGGCGCCCTTTATCCGCTATGACGGATTGGACTATGCCCAGGTCAAGCAATGTTTGCAGGAATTTGTTTTTAATATGAATGTACCTACCAGGGTGGGCTTCCAGACCCCCTTCACCAATGTGACCATGGACCTCAAGGTGCCGGATTTCATGAAAGATGAACCGGTGGTCATCGGCGGCAAATACATGGATGCTTCCTATGGAGATTTCCAGGCAGAGATGGACATATTCAACCAGGCTTTCGCTGAAGTCATGATGAGCGGGGACGCGGAGGAGCGTGTCTTCACTTTCCCCATCCCCACCTATAACATAACCGCCGACTTCGACTGGTCCAATCCCAGCTACAACAAGATCTGGGAGATGACCGCCAAATACGGCATCCCCTCCTTCTCGAATTTCGTCAACTCCGATATGAGCCCCGAGGACGCCCGCAGCATGTGCTGCCGCTTGCGTCTGGACAACCGGGAACTCAAGAAGAGGGGCGGAGGACTGTTCGGGGCCAATCCCCTGACCGGATCCATAGGTGTGGTGACCATCAACATGAGCCGTATCGGGTACCTGGCCCATAACAAGGAGGAATATTTCCAGCGCCTGGCGGACATGATGGATATAGCCCGGGACAGCCTGGAGATCAAACGCAAGATGCTGGAGAGCCTCACTGAATACGGACTTTACCCCTACTCCCAGTTTTACCTGCGTGGGGTCAAAGAGCGGTTCGGCCAGTACTGGAAGAACCATTTCTCCACAATCGGCCTGGTGGGCATGAACGAATCCTGCCTCAATTTCCTGGGCCACGATATCGCCAGCCAGGAAGGCCGGGAATTCGCCAAAGAGGTAATGAACTTCATGCGGGACCGGCTCAGCGCATACCAGGAGGAGACCGGCAACATATTCAACCTGGAAGCCACAC
>CAZYGL010000194.1:0-3718 GCA_964647335.1 uncultured Syntrophomonas sp.
ATTCATCATCATTGACCTCCGTTCAGATATCGGAATTCTAGTCGTGCGGGGTGCTCTTTTTTATCTTTTTCAGATGCCGCTGTTCCGCTCTCTCCACGGCTACCGTTTCCGCCGGGACATCCCGCGTTAGAGTCGAACCGGCCCCGGTAATCGCATGAGTTCCCACTTTGATGGGCGCCACCAGGTTGGTGTTGCTGCCGATAAAAACTCCGTCTTCCAGGACGGTTTCGTATTTATGGACACCATCATAGTTGCAGGTAATAGTACCGGCACCTATATTGACATATTTACCTACTTTGGCATCGCCGATATAGCTAAGATGGGGGGCTTTACTGCCCTCACCCAGAGTTGATTTCTTGATCTCCACGAAGTCACCCACTTTTACCTTGCGGTGCAGGACCGCATGGGGGCGAAGATATGCGAAGGGCCCGATAGTGCATTCATCACCTACCTGGGCTTCTTTAAGACGTGAATTTTCTATGGTTACCTTGTTCCCAATCTGCGATGAACTTATGCGGGTTTGGGGTCCGATCTCGCAGGCTTTACCTATCCTGGTACGGCCTTCCAGCATGGTTTGCGGGTAGATTATGGTATCAGTGCCGATCTCCACTTCGCTGTCTATGTAGGTGGTAACCGGATCTATTATGGTTACCCCAGCACGCATCAGAGCTTCGTTTTTGCGCCTTCTCAGTATAGCTTCCGCCTGGGACATCTGCAACCTATCATTGATACCGTATATGTCCTCCCTGGCATCCAGTTCCAAGACCTCCACCCGCTGCCCCTCGTTTTTAAGGATAGCCAGGATATCGGTCAAATAATATTCGCCCTGGGCATTTTGGGCGCCGATTTGGGACAAAGCCCGGAAGGCCTCCCGCGCCTCAAGGCAATACATGCCGGAATTTATCTCCTCAATCTGTTTTTCATCAAGGCTCGCGTCCTTTTCTTCCTTGATGCAGTGGAAACAGCCTTTGGCATCGCGAATGATCCGGCCATAACCATAGGGATCCTCCACCTGGGTGGAGAGAACTGTGGCTGCCGCACCACTGGTCACATGATATTCCGCCAGCTCCTGCAAGGTACGAGCCTGGAGCAAAGGGGTGTCTCCGGCCAAAACCATTATTGTATTTTCCTGGCTGAGCAGCGACTCGGCCTGTTTCAGGGCGTGACCGGTGCCTAGCTGCTCTTCCTGGACTGCAAATTCCACCTCTCCCGGGGCAAAAAGGGCTTCTACTGTTTCTTTTCCATGACCGACTACTACAACCAGCCGCGAGGCTCCCGCCTGGCGCGCTGCGTCACATACATGCATTACCATCGGCTTGCCGGCTACGCGGTGCACCACCTTGGGCAGCTCGGAATGCATCCGCACTCCTTTTCCAGCCGCCAATATTACTGCTGCAAATTTCACTTGTCTGATTCCTCTCCCATAAGCACAAAAATATATTCCCGGAATTTAATTCCGGACGGTTTCCCTATTGTATTATAACCTGTAAACATAGTTGGTGTAAAAACTTTCTCCAGAGGGCCCCTGGCCTGTCTTCAGCGTTCAAACTGAATCCCGCCCAGGAATTTCTGGGCAAGTTTCAGGTCATCGGGTTTGTCCACATCGACTCCTACCTCGGCATAGGGCGATATTATCCCTTTGCCTCGCACCCCCGACACTTTGTAGAATCTTTTTTCTGCTTGCTTGATACTTAATCGACCCAGCAGATAGCTCAAAACCAGTCCCAGCCCGAATAATTGGGCTATAGCCAGGGGATTTTTTCTGCGGGCCACCAGTTTTTCACCAATCTCCACACAGGCAGGAATGACCTGGCTGCGCAGCAGGAAAAGATTGCCCCCGGTGAAAACACCTTCTTTGAGTTTAACATAGGTTCTGCGCACCCCAGGGAACTTGCGTTCATTGACTGCTCGGCTGGTGATGG
The DNA here is from genome assembly GCA_964647335.1 of uncultured Syntrophomonas sp. Lineage (GTDB taxonomy): Bacteria > Bacillota > Syntrophomonadia > Syntrophomonadales > Syntrophomonadaceae > PHAA01. The sequence continues at coordinate 1,923 of CAZYGL010000194.1, forward strand.
GATAATAGACGTCCGCATCCTCAGCCTGGCAGCGTTCCAGGAAATCAACGATAGCTTCCGGGGTAATGAAGGGCACATCGGTGGGGATGGCTATAACCATGGGGCTTAGCCCGCGGCCCGAAAGGACGTCCACCGCATGGGCGAAGCTTTGCACTGCATTGATCCCGCCCTCGCAAAACAAGAGCTTGTCGTCTTTGGGCAGGATGCTGCGCAGGGACTCCACCGGTCCGCTGACCACGATGTGATTTACGATAGGAACAGCCCTGAGGGCTTGATAAACATAATAGATCATTGGATACTGGCCTATCAAAATGAGCGCTTCGTTATCAAAGGGTGCTATCTTCTGTAACTCGCTGTTATTCTCTCCGCCGGCCATGATGACGGCGTCATATAGCATACCCCCATCCTCCTTAAGCATTGGGTTTTGGGGCTTCCTTGCTCTTCAGGGTTTCCAATTTCAAACATTCGATCAGTATATTTTCCGCATTTTCTATATGCTCGGTGGCCAATTGGCGGGCCAGCTGGCTGTCCCGGGCCTGGATAGCTTCCACCAGCTTCTTGTGTTCTTCCAGGGACTCCTTGTTGCGGCCCGGATAGGAAAGGGAAGCCAGGCGGAACCGCTGGATCTGTTCGCGCAGGTTGCTGATTATGGTAGAAAGCCTCTGATTCCGGCTGGCCTGGTACAGCAATTCATGGAAATTGGTGTCCACCTGGACCAGGCGATCGATATCATTGTTGCGGATGGCTTCCTGTTTTTCCACCAGATTACGTTCCATGGCCTCCAATTCTTCTTCAGTTATGCGTTCAGCTGCCAAGCCTGCAGCCAGGCCTTCCAGGGCAGCCCGTATCTCGAATACATCAGCGATGTCCTTGAAGGAAAGATCCGCCACATACGCTCCCTTGCGGGGCACCATGACGATGAAACCTTCCAGTTCAAGTTTGCGCAGAGCTTCACGGATAGGAGTGCGTGACACTCCCAACTCTTCGGCCATCTGGATTTCCATCAGCCGCTCCCGCGGCTGCAGGGTACCATTCATGATGGCAGACCTGATAGCATCCAGGACCAGTTCGCGCAGAGGTTTGTAAGACTCGAGATTTACAGGGGTCAGGCGTCTCTCCGGCATATCAATCACCTCTTCCGTAAGATGAGACCAGATAGCTCTCTTCATACTGGTCCTTCATTATCTCCCAGGCCTGGCGGGCTGCTTCCCGGTTCCCAAACAGCCCCACTACACTGGGTCCGCTCCCGGACATCAGGCTTGCCAGGGCCTGGCAATCGTCCAACTTCTGTTTTATTACTGCTACCTCCGGGCAGCGGGGAATACTAACTGATTCCAATACGTTTTTCATCTGGGCCGCTAAAGCCATGATATCACATTGACGCCAGGCTTCAAGAAAAGCCCGGTTGTCAGGAACGCTCTTAACCCGGTCCAGTCGAAAATTCTGGTATATCTCGGCGGTGGAAAGCTGAAAATCCGGCTTTACCAGCACCATGTCAAGACAGGGCCCCTCCGGCAAAGCGGTCAAGACTTCTCCCCGGCCCCTGGCCAAAGCGGTGCCTCCAACAAGGCAAAAGGGCACGTCCGAACCCAACTCGAGGGCCAGAGCGCACTTCCGCTCCAGGGAGAGGTTCAAGCCCCACAAACGGTCGATGCCTTTTATCACAGCGGCAGCATCCGTGCTCCCTCCTGCCAATCCCGCTCCTACAGGTATATTTTTCTCGATATATATCTGCAATCCTGCTGCAATTGAAAATTCCTCAAACATCAACCGCGCTGCCTGCCAGGCCAGATTGG
>CAZYGL010000195.1:0-3714 GCA_964647335.1 uncultured Syntrophomonas sp.
CGGTCAACTAGGTCGGATACCAGGCCGGGATGACCATCCCAGCATCAACTTCGGCGAATGGACCCTCCGGGTAGAGGAGGCTGACGAAAAAAGAATCTCCAAGATATTGATATATATAAAATAATCAAGCATCTATCCAAATGAGCGCTGCAATATTTAATTCAGTTCGATACATGCGGGTGGTAATCTAATTATCGCAATTAATAGCTGCATGCCAGTCCCATTCCAAATGGACGATGTCACTCTCAGATAATTCGGTACCTATCTGCACTTCAACAAAACTCAGGTCTGTAATCGCCTTGATCGCGTGCTTCTGCCCCTTACCAATAAACGCAATATCCCCTCGCTTGACATTGCGGACTTTTCCATCCAACAACAACTGGCCGAACCCGTCCACTATGGTCCACACTTCATCTCGCAGAGTATGGGTCTGATAACTTATCGATTTTCCGGCTTGTATGAAAAGGCTTTTGGTAAGTGAAACACTCCCATCTCCATACTCCGTATAATCAAGCACTTTGTATTCTCCCCATCTCTTCTCTTCATACATTGGCCGCTGATTGATATTGTCTACATAAGTTTTCAGGAAAGAACTTTGCTGTTTATCGGATACCAGAATTCCGTCTGGGCTGGCAGCAACTACCACATCTTGAACCCCCAGGACTGCAATAGGTATATCCAGTTCGTTAATTACATGAGTATTGCGGCATGTATCTGCCAGTATGACTTTACCGATAGCATTATCGTCCATCACCTCAGTCAGAGTGTTCCATGTGCCCAAATCTTTCCAGGTGCCTGCATACTGAATCATAGCAATAGATGATTCTTTCTCCAGAACCTCGTAGTCAAAGCTTATCCTGGGCAGAAGGGCGTATTGACGTTCAACGTCTGCCCACTCATCGAATTTTATATATCGTCTGGCGATACCCATGAGGTAATCAATGGTGAAAGCAAATACGCCTCCATTCCAAAGAGCGCCTGTGCTGATCAATTCTTCTGCGTATTGCGGTTCCGGCTTCTCCTGGAACCTTTGAACCATGATCCCATCTGCCTGCGGCACTATGTATCCGTATTTAGCTGATGGGTAGGTAGGTTTAATGCCCATTAGTGCTATATTGGCGACTCCCTCTGCAACTACTCGTTCCATTTCAATCAGGGTTCGGAAATAATCTGTATCGGCAAATGGATCCACAGGCAATACCAGTACAACCTGCTGAGGATCCATCTCTTTGTTGAGAGCAAGGTGGGCTGTAGCCAAGACGATAGCCGGGAATGTATCCCTGCGTTCTGGCTCCAGGACCAGGTCAACCATACTGCCGAATTGACTTTTAATAGCGTCCCTTTGCGACTTAGCCGTTGCAACTACTATATTGGCGTCTATTCCAGCCGACTTAATTTGCCTGTATACTCTCTGAACCATTGATTCAGGTTCACCGCTTTCGTTTTTCAGCAATTTCAAGAACTGCTTTGAACGGGTTTCATTGGATAGTGGCCAAAGTCTTTTGCCCGATCCACCCGACAATAAAATAATGTTCATGCTATTTCCCTTCTTTATATCTTCAATACCATCAGCGGATATCAAACCGGTGCGATGCAGGAAGTCGAAAAGTTCCATCTTTGTACTCTCAAATTATGGGGAATCAATTCCTTCGCAGCAAGCGATCAGTTAAGGGCCCGTGTCAGAGGCACGCAATAATTACCAAACCTCAGGGAATATTATCCTGGCTCCACCGATGTCGATTATATCACAGTGTTCTGTAAAATGCTTCATGACCAGATTGACGATCATAAATTTCTCGCTATCACTGCTCTTGATCCGCAAATGCCAAATCAGTACTCCTTGAGTCTCTTTTGATAATCCCCATACAATGTGCCTACTGTTGCTAAAAACTCCGCTTTGAATCTGGGGATATTAAATTTGCGGGCATGATGGCATATAATTTCCGGGTCAAATCTTTCTTCCATGTTGGAGAATTTTTGCAGGGCTTCAGCGAGTGATGTTTCGGTCTGGTAATCGAAAAACAAGCCTGTCTCTTCATCTCGCAGGGTCTCCAAAGCTCCCCCCTGCCCATAAGCAATCACCGGGCGTCCACAGGCCTGGGCTTCCAGGGGTGTCAGGCCGAAATCTTCTTCCCCAGGGAAAATCAACGCCCGACAGCCTCTATATAAGGACAGGAGTTCTTCCTGATCGACCTGACCTTTGAATTTGACCGAAGGACCAGCTATAGCTTTAAGCTTTTTGTACTCGCCACCACTGCCTGCAACCACCAAGGGAACATTCATAGCACTGCATACCCTGACTGCCAGCTCAATCCTTTTGTAAGCAACCAACCTCCCTGCACACAGGAAATACTCACCTGGTTGTCTGATCCCAGGAGTAAAAAATGCCGTATCGACTGGAGGATAAATAATTTGTGCTTCCCTCCCGTAATGTTTACGGATGCGGTTCTTCACGTTGCAGGAATTTGTTAGGAAATAGTCGACCCGGTCGGAAGCGATCCTGTCCCACTGGCGTATATTGTGCAGTTGGTGAGCGATAAAGATGCGCAGCCAGTAAGGCTTGCTTTTAAGGTAATCCTGATAGAAATCCCAGGCGTAACGCATCGGTGTATTGCAGTAACAGATGTGGCAACAGTCAGCTCTGGTCAATACCCCTTTGGCACATGATGTTGAAGAACTTATGACCAGGTCATATTCCCGCAAATCCAGGGATTCGATAGCAGCTGGCATAAAGGGCAGCAACCATTGGTGCTTGGAACGGGCCAGGGGAATCTGCTGCAGGTAGGAGGTTCTGATATCCAATTCACTGAACGATGCTGCCATCCTCTTTTTATCATATAGTAGAGTATATATGGGAGCATCCGGATACAAGTGATGGATTAATTCCAAAACCTTCTCCGATCCGCCCATATTGGTCAGCCAATCATGAACAAGCGCAATTCGCATGTGATCCCCTACTTTACGTGCAGCTTAACTAGAGTAGTCGGTGACCCCTTGTCACCAAACCAGGCGATATTTTCTTCTACCATATCAAACTCCAGAATATAATTTCCCGTACCCACATATGGGTAAATTTCCAAATCGATCTTGGTCTCATCATCAGGTCTCATGTCGGTCGGGAGTATAACTCTTTCATTGTCGAATTTCAACATCTCCTTGTTTTCATCCAGGATATGATAGGAAAGATGGACCGGTTGATCTCCGCTTCGCAGCCAGATAAAACTGCCCTGGTTGAGCAGCTCCAGATTCAAATTTATTTTCCCGCCCTCATTTATGGTTACATCGTATTTATCAGGGTTGATCCTGGCGCGATATACCTTGCTGTCCTTATCGATACCGTTTTCGGTCATATATATAGTACTCATTATACCCGCATTATATATGATCATCCCCATTATAACTAATGGCAGGGCTACTAAAAGCACTACCTCACATTTGCGATGCAAGACTCCTCTCCCCCTCTTTTCATCCCTATACGAGCTGCCGGTAGACATTCATGGTTTCCAAGGCACATTTCCTCCAAGAAAATTCCTGCGCTCGAGCCAATCCAGCCCGGGACATCTCTTGTCGCAGTTTGCTCGAACCTACTACCTGGCAGATGGCATGGGCTAACTCATCAACCTGATAAGGATTGACTAGTATCCCTGTACTGCCGACCACCTCAGGAATAGAAGCGGTATTAGAACTGATAACCGGAATACCGCAAGCCATCGC
>CAZYGL010000196.1:0-3707 GCA_964647335.1 uncultured Syntrophomonas sp.
CCCGGCTGGATTGAGTCGTAGTAGGCGGTGAAGCGCTCGTCGTCCACATACATTTGGGCCACACCCCGATGGGCTTCAGAACTGTAATTATCCCAAAAATAGGACAGCCATTGGCGGTGCAAATCCGCGGCTTTTTGCGCCAATTCACCGGCTGGATCACCGATCTTGAAAGCAGCGGATAAGGTGGCCATGAGTTCAGCTGACAGACTGTTGAACTGATCAAACTGGGCTTTGCTCATCCCCTGGACCTTGCGGATGGAACTGTCAACCGCCTCATCACCATACTGCGCCCTAGCTTCCCGGCCATACCTCTTCTCATTGTCCTCAACTAATTGCTGTTTGAACGATTCGAATTTCTCCTGGTCCCCCATTAAAATTCCCCTTTCAGCGCTGCGGCTTAGTATTTTTTCCGGCCAGGTTCTGCCTGGAGAGAGCGTCCCTGATCAGGTTTTGCGGGCAGTAGCCACGAAGATCGTAAATGGCTTCACTCCGCCGGGATAAAAACGAATCACTTCAGCCCCAGTGCGAAACTGCACTTGGATGAAACCGGCATCCTCCAGGTCTTTGCCCAGCTGCTTGCGGTCAAAGCCGAAATGAAATACTCCTTGATTGTGATTGGCTCCGTGAAAATGACCTTGATCCGGATCCAAATCAGCCAGGCACAGCCAGCCTCCTGGCTTCAATATCTGCTGAAATTGAATCAGCAGGGGTTTAATCTCCCGGATATGGTGCAGGGTCATGCTGGAGATGACCAGGTCGTAGGCTCCGCTGAGCTGATCGCCCTTTTCTACATCCAGGAGAAGCGGGCGTATATTGTTCAGCTGTCTCTCCTTTATCTTGCCGCTGAGTACCTGAAGCATGCCGCCAGAACTGTCGACACAGGTCAGGGCGCGTACCAGGGGCTGCAGCTCAAGGGCGAGCAAGCCTGTCCCGCAGCCGAAATCCATGACTTCCATATCCCCGCTTATATTTATGGAGTTTTTGATAGCCGCGCCGATATTTTTGGCCATCTTAACTCTGCCTGGATTATCCCAGTCGGCAGCTTCCTGGTCGAAATCCCGTCTTTCCTCGTCCATCTTGCGCCTCCCTGCCGCTACTTCCGACCCGATTTGATTTGAGCCGGAATCCACCATTGCCTATATTTATGCCAATATTTATAATATAGTAGATTCCGCAATACCGGGCAATGGATCCGGCAGGAGGTGCCCATGGGAAACCCTAATTATTGGCTTTGTTTCACGGAAGGTCTCTTGACTTTTATCTCCCCCTGCATTCTGCCCATGCTGCCGATCTATCTCTTCTACCTGGCAGGAACTGCTGAGAACGGCGCTATCCATCGAGGCCGGCTTTTTCGTAATGCCCTGGCTTTTGTGCTCGGATTCACCCTGGTGTTCGTGGCCCTGGGGGCTACCGCTACGGCTCTGGGCAGTTACCTGCAGCTCCACCTCAGACTACTGCGGCAGATAAGTGGCCTGGTGATGGTGGCATTCGGGCTTTATTTCATGGGACTTTTGCGGCTTCCTTTCCTGGACCAGGCCCGCGGTTTCGATTACCCCGTCCAGAACCTCACCCTGATGCGCTCCCTGGGTTTCGGCATGGTCTTCGCTTTCGGCTGGACACCCTGTGTCGGGGTCTTCCTGGGTTCCGCCCTGCTGTTAGCTGGAAATTCCGGTTCCGTAGTGCAGGGTATGCTCATGCTCTGCCTCTATTCAGCCGGCTTGGGCATTCCTTTCCTGTTAAGCGCTTGGCTCTTCGAATCACTGAAGGACCGATTTCGCCTGCTGGCAGCCCACAGCCGGTCCATCAGCCTGATATCGGGCTTGTTCCTGGTCGGGGCCGGGATCCTTCTCTTCCTGAACCGGTTCTAGTTTTTTGGGCAGCGGGTTATAATAACCTGAGGAGGTATGATAATTATGGGTGAAGGCAATAAGTTCGTCGGCTCGCTTCTATTTTTGGGATTGCTGGTCCTGCTGGCATTCTCGGTCTACAATCGATTCCAGGTTGCGGAGAACGGCCAGTTCACCATCGACACATATAAAGTAGCAGCCACCAGCAGCTACCTGGGTGCAACCGTTCCGGACTTTGCGCTGGAAGATCTGGAGGGCAATACCGTTAGGCTTTCCGATTTCCGGGGTAGGGTAGTGGTGCTAAATTTCTGGGCCAGTTGGTGCCCTCCCTGCAAGGCGGAGATGCCGGACCTGGACCAGATTGCAGCCGAGTTAGAGGTCGATGATTTCGGGGTGCTGCTGGCAGTTAATTTGACCGACGGAAGCCGGGAAACCGAATCCAAGGCCCGGCAGTACATCAAGGACAATCGTTTTTCCATGCCGGTGCTCCTGGATAAAGGCACAAAGACGGCTGATAACTATAGTATAAACAGCATACCAACCACATTTATAATCGATCAGGAAGGGCGGATCTTCACTTATGTAGTCGGGTCCACCACCAAGGAGCATCTGCGCAACCAGGTTTATCAGCTGAAATAAATATTATCGACCCAAAGGGACGGCCCCTATTCCGCAGGCGGCCGTTTGAACTTTTTGCGATACATGTAACGGGCTGTCAGGATTGGGCTTCTGGTCAGCATCCGCGGCCCGGCATAGGCCATCACTTGTCTGATCTGCTCCCGCATATTGGTCTTGTAACAATGTACCGTACACTGCGAACAGACCGGTTTGTCTTCTCCAAAGGGGCATTTCTCCAGGCGATTTTGCGCATAGGCCAGCAGGCTTTGGCAATCCCGGCATAAGCCTTCGGATTGCCCAGTATGGTGTGCGTTGCAATAAATATCTACCATTATACGGATGGTTTTGAGTTCTAAACGCCTCGAATATGCCATCACTGTTCCTTGTTCATTCGCCGTGCCGTGTCCGTAAGGGCTTGCAGCAGCCTGGTGATCGCCTGGCGGGTATATTCATCTACCAGGGTACCGTCAGCATCAAATTTGGTGTTGGCACTGCCGATGAAAACTTCGGGTCGGTTCAATGGCAAGAGGTTCAGCACCACACATACCTGGCGCAAATGGCACTGGGCTCTGGCTCCGCCAAAAATCCCTGGGGAAGCGCTCATTATGGCCAATGGTTTGCCGTTCCACACATTAATTCCGCCCCGTGATCCCCAGTCCAGCGCATTCTTCAATACCGGGGGCAGGGAGTAATTATACTCCGGGGTGGAAATGAGGATGGCATCAGCTGCACTTACCCGGGCCCTGAAGTCCTGGACCGCTTGGGGCATACCCTCCTTCTCCAGGTCTTCGTTAAAAAACGGTATGTCGGATAGTTCCAAAATCTCCAGTCTGACTCCCGCCGGTAAAAGTTCTCCGGCCGCCCTGAGGGCCGCTTTATTGAAAGAACCGCGGCGCAGACTGCCGGCCAAACCCACGATATGGACCGTCATTTCCCATCCCCCCTTCCATTTCCATTTTACTATAAATGCCTGTTCTCATTTATCATTTCATGCTGAGGAAACTATGCCCAGAGGTGACGAAATTTATATTTGCTCTTCCGGGCAACCGTTGTATCCCACTCCGTTAAATCGTATAATTTACCAAATGAACATCTCCGATAATAGCAAACCTGGTGAAAGCCAGGGACGCAAAGCCACGGATCTAAAGCACATGGTGCCATGACCGCCGGGTTGCCGAAGAGAAAGCAGAGAATTGACTGCATGCTTCGGCGTGCAGTTATTTTTTTCGGTGGAGATGGGAA
>CAZYGL010000197.1:0-3699 GCA_964647335.1 uncultured Syntrophomonas sp.
TCCAAGCTTATGGTCGAGGAATTGCTGCGCTGGTATGAGCAGGTGCATGGCATCAGGCATGTGGCCCTGCGTTATTTCAATGCAGCCGGTGCTGACCGCAGCGGCTTGATCGGTGAGTGCCATGAACCTGAGACCCATTTGATCCCGCTGGTTATCCAAAAAGTAATGGGACAAAGACCAGGTCTTACGGTATTTGGCAGCGATTACCCGACTTCTGACGGGACCTGTGTCAGGGATTACATCCATGTATCCGATTTGGCTCAGGCTCATATTTTGGCTCTAGAAGCCCTCTTCAAAGGCATGGATTCTCGCATATACAACCTGGGGAATGGCAATGGCTATACCGTCAAAGAAGTGATCGATACAGTCGGTCAGGTGACCGGGCAAGAGGTCGGATACGAGATAGGAGCCAGGAGGGCCGGGGATCCTGCCCTGTTGGTGGCCTCCTCCGAGAAGATCCAGGCTGAGCTGGGCTGGAAGCCGAACTTCCCGGAGTTGAATGAAATTGTGGCTTCTGCATGGAAATGGCATAACCTGTCTGGGCGCAAATGATAAAAGGCAATGGACGTTAAAACCTCCAGGCTGCAGCCTGGAGGTTCATGCTTTCAGGTTATGAGATCAGGCGAGTGAACTAATCCTGCTTCTCCCCGCTTCCGGGGATCTTTTCCTCTGCCTTGTCTTTCAGGCCCTCGGCTTTGCCTTTGAGTTCTTCCATCTTGGCTTCCGCTTTATCCTGGTAGGCTTCGGCCTTTGCCTCGGCCTGGTCCAGAAGTTCTCCGGCCTTGCTCTTGAGCTCACCGGCTTTGACTTCAGCCTTGTCTTTCAGCTCTTCAGCTTTGTCCTCCACCTTGTCTTTAAGCGCTTCCGCCTTTTGTTTGGCTTCGTCCAGGGCTTCTTTGGCTTCTCCTACCAATTTGCCCAGGCTGTCTTTGAAACCAGTCATTCCCCATTCCTCCTTTATCCATTATTATGGAAATCAAGCAGTAGATGGTTGAGTTAATTACATTATAGCACAACCTGCCGGATTCAGTGATTAGTGGAATAACTTCAGCATCACAGTTTACCGGGTTGTCTGAAACAAATGGTGAACAACCACTGCAGTGCCGCTGAATACTGCACGTTTTTAAACAGGGTATGGGCTCCGCAAGTGATTTCTATAATATACTAATATTAGAGACACATTTGGGCGGAATCGGGAAAGATGGATTAAGACAGAGGCAGGCGAAACTAGTGCTGAACCAACACATATTTCGAGAATTCGATATCCGTGGCAAAGTAGGCCAGGAACTGGATGAGGATATGGCTCGCCGCATAGTCCTGGCTTTTGCCGCTTTTGTCCATGAGCGGGGGCGCACGGTCGTGCTGGTGGGGCGCGACAACCGCCATTCCTCCATGTGGTTTCGCGATCTCACCGTCGAAGCTCTGCGGGAATCGGGGATGGACGTAGTGGACCTGGGTGAACTTATAACCCCCATGTTTTATTTCGCCTCCCACCATCTGGGGATAGATGCGGGCTTGATGATAACTGCCAGCCATAATCCCGGGGACCACAATGGCTTTAAACTATTGTTGAACAATACAACAATATTTGGGAAGGACATTCAGGATGTAGCCCGGAGGGCATCGGAGGGACAAAGACTGCAATCTGAGCACCGCGGCAGCCTGAGCTTTGCCCTGATAAGCGAGGACTATATCAGGGAAATAACCAGCCGAATCAAACTGGGGGAGAGACGCCTCAAGGTAGTGGTCGACTGCGGCAGCGGCACCACCAGTTACATCGGTCCCCGTGTTTTAAGGGGACTGGGGGCAGAAGTGGTTGAGCTGTTCTGCATTTCCGATCCTGATTTCCCCTATCATCATCCCGACCCGGTCAAGGTGGAGAACCTGCAGGACCTGATTCGAGGTGTGCATATCGAGGAGGCCGACCTGGGGATCGGGTTTGACGCTGATGGTGACCGTATTGGGGTAGTCGATGAACAAGGCAATATAGTCTGGGGCGACATTCTGATGGTGCTCTTCTGGCGCGAGATCCTGGCCAAGCACCCTGGCCTAGATTGCCTGGTGGAGGTTAAATCCTCCCAGGCGCTGATAGATGAGATCAAACGCCTGGGGGGCAATCCTGTAATTTATAAAACCGGCCACTCGGCCATCAAGGCCAAGATGCAGGAGATCGGTGCCCTCTTCGCTGGGGAGACCTCGGGGCATATGTTCCTGGCTGATGAATATTATGGCTTTGATGATGCCATCTATGCTGCCGCCCGGTTGCTGAGGATACTCTCCAATACTGACCAGACCCTTAGTCAACTGCTCTCTGACGTGCCCAAATACCATGCCATTCCTGAAATGCGCCTGCCCAGCACGGAGACTGAGAAACTCAACGTGGTGCAACAAGTGCTGGATCATTTCCGGCAGTGGTACGAGGTCATAGATGTGGATGGAGCCCGGATTTTGTTCCCGGGAGGATGGGGACTGGTGCGGGCTTCGGCCAACGCCCCTGAAGTGGTGGTGCGTGCGGAAGGGCAGACTGAGGAAGATTTGGAACGCATCCAAGCTGAACTTTTCGCCTTTATCAAGCGGTTGGGACTGGAAACGAACCGCGCCGGGTAGGCCGAACCGTCTCCTGAACTTACCCCAAATATGGTATGGTAATAGTATAAGAACGAGGTCATCTAGTAAAAGGAGGGGATTTTGTGGCTAAAAAATCAAGAAAGATTTGTTTGCTTGTACTGGCAGTGTTTTTCGTTTCCATTGCAGCCGGATTTGGGGCCTCGCCCGCCCAGGCAGCGGTTGAACTGACCGACATATCCGAGAACTGGGCTTTCAGCCAGATATTTTACCTGGTGGACAAAGGTATAATAGCCGGTTATGCTGATAAGACCTTTCGTCCCAATAATCCTATCAGCCGGGCCGAGTTCATAACCATTACCAACCGGGCCTTCGGGTATGCCAATACTACTGCCATCAACTACAAAGATGTAAAAAGCACTGACTGGTTTTACGGTGAGATCGCCAAAGCAAAGGCGGCAGGATATATAGCCGGCTTTTCCGATGGCACAATGCGTCCCGACAGTCAGATCAGCCGCCAGGAAGTGGCAGCTATCATTGCCCGGGTCTTGAACCTGGACACATCGAGTCCAGGTGAGTTGTCCTTCGCGGATGCCGGCACCATTCCCGACTGGAGCAGGAACTCAATAGCGGCCATGGTTAAAGCTGGATACCTGAGCGGATATCCGGATGGCAACTTCAGGCCGGGCAATGCTATCAGTCGGGCTGAAGCCGCAGTCATCATTAGCTTATCAATCGGCAACCGGGTGGCTGTCAGTGCGGTTGTATTGGACAAACCGGCCGTGGTGGTGGCCGAGGGGGAAAGTACCACTCTGACTGCCACGGTTGCCCCGGCCAATGCCAGTAACCAAAGGGTGGTTTGGTCATCGGCTGATCGCAGCATAGCTATCGTAAGTACCACCGGCACCATTACCGGGATTACCGCCGGTGAGACGACTATTGCCGTGTCCACCTCGGACGGGGGTTTCCAAGATACCTGCCGGGTCACGGTCGTCGCTCCAGTGGCAGTGACCGGTGTCACAATTGTACCCCTTACTCTGTCCCTGACTTCTGGTTTTACTGGTGTGCTGACGGCCACAGTAGTTCCGGCAGAGGCTACCAACCAGACTGTGACCTGGTCCTCGAGTGATCCGA
>CAZYGL010000198.1:0-3697 GCA_964647335.1 uncultured Syntrophomonas sp.
AGGTCGATCATCATGGCCTCTTCACGGGCGGTGGCAGCCGACATGGAAAGCTTGACTGACTTCACTCCCAGGATCTGGTCGACCTGGCTGGGAACAAAATTCTCCGTCATGGAGGAGCCGATAATCACTGTATCGCCTCCGTAGTTCCTGGCCAAGCCAGGATTCTGGTAGCGCTGTTCAACTGAAAAAACCGGGGGGTAGAACCAGGCCCGGTGAAAATACTGCAGGGGATCAACGGCGTAGTTGATCCCTCCCGCCCCTATGAGCAGCAGCAATATGAAAGCTGTAGTTGTCAGGAAGAATCGTTTATAATGCATCAGGTTAACCTCAGCAGATTGTTCGGGCACCATAAGGCTTGGATCAAACCTATGGTATATGAATCACAGCCGATTCTAATCTATTTCAAGGAGACTTTTTGGGCTGGCTGCACCATTAATCTTAGCGCAGCCGATACGGACAATATTCAAGAGAGCAACTTTGTTGAGTTAATCCCGGCCACAGATTAATCCTGGCGGCCGGTCTCCAAACTGGCACAACTGGGATACCTACAACAGCAGTGATCCAAGCCAGATGATTGCCCGAAATGCTACATGACCAACGCCTTGCCCGCTGCGCTTGAATTGAAGCTGCGGCTTGGATAGCCCGTAATAATGGCCAACCGGAGAGATCAGAAATTGAAATAAATGAATTCGCTGATCTTGTTGAGGTTCAGGATTGCCCACACCGCCAAGGTTGCTATAAATAAGGAGTTGAGCACGTGGGGGCGGAAGCGCTCCATCATCTCCATGGAATTCCTGAAGAAGACCGCCAGGAGGAAGAACAGCAATACCATGACTGCTGCCTGGGGTATATCCTGGAAACGGTCTGCCAGGGAGGCGAACTCCACCCCGTATTGTGAGAGCGTTCCCAGCCGCTCGGCCAGGGAGGAGGGTAGGACCATGCCGCTCTGCCCGAACATGCCCCGGAGCACCTTGACCGCATCCCCCCAGTTCTCAGCCCGGAAAAAGACCCAGGCAATATTTACGAAATTGAAAGTAACAAACCAGGCCAGGATTCGGGGCAGGCGCAGATTAATCTTGCCCCACAGCCTTTGTACGACCAGGGCGGCTCCGTGTAAAAATCCCCAGAAGACGAAAGTCCACCCGGCCCCGTGCCAAAGACCGCCCAGCAGGAAAGTGATCATAATATTGGCGTAAATGTTGGCTTCCCCTACCCGGCTGCCACCCAGTGGTATGTATATATATTCTCTTAGGAAACGGCTCAGGGTGATGTGCCAGCGCCGCCAGAATTCCTGGATGCTCCTGGACTTATAGGGCGAATTGAAGTTGATGGGCAGGCGGATATTGAACATCAAAGCCGATCCGATTGCCATATCGGTGTACCCGCTGAAATCGAAATAGAGCTGCAGGGTATAGGAGAGTGAGGTCACCCATGCTTCTATGAGGCTCAGGCTGGCGGCGGTGTCGAAACCATAAGTGGCGGCTTTGGCCAGGCCGTCAGCGATGATGACTTTCTTGAAAAGTCCCAGCACGAACAGGAATAATCCCTTGGCCATATTTTCGAAATTGACGGTCTTGTTCCGCTCCGACTCGAACTGGGGCATCATCTCTTTGTGATGCAGAATAGGGCCAGCCAGAAGGTGCGGGAAAAAGGTCACGAACAGGGCGTAGTTGACCAACTGGTATTCTTTCGCCTGGGATCGGTAAGCATCTACCAGGTAGGCGATTTGAGTGAAAGTAAAGAAAGAGATCCCCAAAGGCAGGACGATATGCAAAAGTGGCAGGGCAGTGCCCAGGGCAAGGTTGATATTATGGATGAAGAAATCAGTGTATTTGAAGTATCCCAGCAGTAAAACGTTGAAAGCAATGCCTATGACCAGGATCGCCTTGGGACTGAGAGCCCGGGTCGGAGGGCGGGTCAAGGCCGAACCCACCGCGAAATTGACCAGGATAGAGACCAGGATTAGTGGCAGGTAGGCGATGTTCCACCAGCTATAGAAAAACAGGGAACTCAGTACCAGCCAGCTTTTGGCCAGGTTCGCCGATGCCAAACGGCACAGCAGGAAATAGACCGCAATGGAAACCGGCAGGAATAGAAATATGTATTCGTAAGAATTAAATAACATAGGTCCTGGTCTCCTTGATGGAACTGATGCGACTGATGGCAGAGGCCATCGAGTCCGGCTATATTCATAATCAGTGATAATTATACTGATTATCGGGATTTAGAGCAAGGCAAGCGGTCCTGAGCCAGGCGTATTCAGACTTGAAACTATATCGATCAACGCAAAAAGATCTCCCTGCGGCTATTGGGCAGGGAGATCTGCATTTTCCAACATGGATTTAGCGGTAATCCCGGGTAACCCCCTTGACTGTTACATTGCGCATGGAGAAATCAGTTCCCACCGATCCCAGAATAGATAGATTGCCGTTGATTTGCATATTGCGCAGCACTATTCCCGGTACAGTAACTATCACATCGCTGTCTATCACCAGCAGGCCGCTGCTCGGACCATACGTTCCCCGCTGGTTGTAAATCTTGGTCTTGCTTTCCTGGGCGCGGATGATTATCACCGCGGCTTCCGCCCTGGAGATGCCGTCGAAAGGACGGAAGGTTCCATCCGGGTAGCCGCTCAGGTAGCCAACCGCTGCCATAGCCGCGATGGCTGGCCTGCTCCAGATGGGGATGGAGGTTTTATCCGCGAAGGTGAGGGGATAAGGAACCGCCGTGTCCAACTCGGTAATCCGGGCTACCATGGAAGCCGCTTCCTGCCGGCTTACCGCGGCATTGGGCCTGAAGGTATGGTCGGGGTATCCGCCTATATAGCCTGCCATCACTGCTTTAGCGATCTCATGGGAAAACCAGTCCCGGTCGTTGACCACATCATAGAAATGGACCACTTCCCGGGTATCACTGACTTTGAACGCATTGTTCATCATAAGCATGAATTCCAGCCTGGTTACCATCTGGTTGGGGCGAAAGGTCCCATCCTGGTAGCCCGACACAGCGTTCTGCCCGATCAGTTTTTCGATGTAGCTTTGTGCCCAGTGTCCCCAAATATCCTGTGGTATGGTAGCTGCCTGGACCTTAGCTCCTCCCCATGATGCAAAAATGGTCAGGCAAAAAACCATCAAGACCACTGATGCTGCCAGTTTGTTTCTCCTGATGCCTATCAATAAATCCGCCTCCTTTGCTTGTTCACTGAATATTTTCATTATATCAAAACCCAGAAACGTATTAGGGAATTTTTATCATCCATGGTGAAATTTCGTGCACCTGAACAATTAAGCGGGAGCAAAGTCGCCCAGGTATGAATGAACCAAGCGGATTGTCTCCTGGTTGATATCCTGGGGATTTGATTGCTCTTTGGAAACGCAGCTATTATAATGGAAAAAGCGGACTGACCAGTCGGTCGGAATTTTGGGATAGGAATTTGAGGAGGGAGTCCAGTGTACAGGAAGGTTGGCTATTGGGCACTGATGTTGACGCTTTTTGCCATGCTAGTAACCAGCGGATGCAGCAAGAGCGAAGAAGTGGTAAAAGAACCGGAAATTACGGTCAGTACGGCTGCCGCGCAGGTACAGGATCTGGCCAAACGGGTCAGTTACTCAGGCATCCTGCGGGGTCAGAATGAGGTTTATATTACGCCCAAGGTGGCTGCCCGGGTCACAGCTATCTATGCCAAACCAGGCGACCG
>CAZYGL010000199.1:0-3681 GCA_964647335.1 uncultured Syntrophomonas sp.
GAAGCCGATCTATAAAGGGATCAGCGTTGCCTCATTCATTGCTGGCGATAAGCCCCTGTATGACTACTGTACCGAAAACCCATCCTGCCAGATATTCCCCGGATCTTTCACAAATGATCCTCGCTTTATCGCCCAGCACCCCAATGTCATCGCCATGAATACCTCCATAATGATGGATTTGACTGGGAACAGCACCTGTGAAGGGGTGGGGCACCGTATGATAAGCGGAGTTGGCGGTCAATTAGACTTCCTCCTGGGCGCCACCTGGTCCCCGGGCGGCAAGCCCATCAACATGCTGTCTTCCACCCAGAAAAACAACAAGGGGGAGCTGGTTTCTTCGATTGTTCCGGAACTGCCGCCCGGTACTCCGGTCAGTGTCCCCCGGACCATAACCGATTATGTCATCACCGAATTCGGCGTAGCCAGGCTGAGATATAAGAGCAGGCGTGAGAGGGCCCTGGAATTGATCTCCATTGCCCATCCTGACCTGAGGGGGGAACTCAAGGCCAGCCTGAACAAGAATTTTTATCCCTATCCTTCGAAATAGCAGGTGGAAATCCCTCCCCGTGGGGATTTGACTTCAACTGGATCAGCGGTCAGGATCGACAGCTTTTCTATCGCCATGCTGACGGCTGGTCCAGGTGCAGTCCATGGGTGCAAGGCGGCGGTGCCAGAAATGTTGGCGGCGGTTTGAAGCAGCCGAAGGCGGCCGCCTTGTTCCTTGACACGGACCTCCTCATGGTTTTAAATTATAAAGGGTTTTAGCTAAGGTAATACTTATTTATTACCAGGGAATATTTTTTGTTGAGGTGTGTTTGATATGGTGGATTTCACATCCTACTGGTGCTTTCGCCTGAACGCCTTGTCGCGCAAGGTAAGCCGTCTATATAACGCCAGGCTGACCGAGATCGGGATTACAGCACCCCAGTCTTTTGTTATCTTGGATGTAAACAATTATGCAGGAGCTAGCGTCAAGGATATCGCAGCCCGGATTGAGCTGGACAGTTCAGCGGTTACCGGTTTGATCGATCGGTTGGAGAAAGAGGATATTTTGGAACGCCGGGATGATCCGGATGACCGGCGGGGGACCAAGATTTTTCTGACCGATAAAGGCCTCCAGCTGGCCAGCGAGCGGTTGGTGCCTATGGCCGAAGAATTCAACCATTACATCCGGAGCATGGTAGAACCGGAAATAGCGGGTATATTTCAACACTCCCTTAACCTGCTGGACAAGCAGGTCAACAAGGCAGTGGAGTGATTAAGAGTCGGGGTCAGGTGATCTTCCTGCCTGTGCAGGGCAGGGGCTGCACCCCCGATAAAAGGGTGAGAAGCTATGGAAAAATTTGACGTGATAGTGGTGGGAGCTGGGCTAGCAGGCCTGGCTGCTGCCTATACCCTGGCCCAGGAGGGTTTGGAGGTTCTGGTTCTGGAGAAAGGGGATTACCCGGGAGCCAAGAATGTGAGCGGCGGACGTCTGTATCTGAATCCGGTGCGGGACCTGTTCCCCGGACTTTGGGACAAGGCTCCCCTGGAGCGTCACATAGTCCGTGAAGAGGTGGCCCTGATGGCCAGGGAACGTTCGGTCACTATGAGTTATGCTGGTTCTGAACTCACCCAGCCGCCTTTTCCCAGCTTCAGCATCTTAAGAGCCAAATTTGACCGATGGTTCGCGCAGCAGGCTGAAAAAAAAGGTGCCATGCTCATCAACAAGAGCCGGGTGGACGAGCTTATCCAGGAAAATGGCAGAGTGATTGGAGTCCGGGCCGGTGGGGATGAACTGGGTGCCGATGTGGTCATCGCCGCCGATGGGGTTTTGTCATTCACCGCTGCTATGGCCGGGCTTCGCAAAGACCAGGATCCCAAGCATTTCGCGGTAGGATTTAAAGAAGTCATAGAATTGGACAGGGGCATCATCGAAGACCGCTTCGGGCTTGAAGGCGACGAAGGAGCAGCTCGTTTGTTCATGGGGGAGGTCACGAAAGGCAAATTCGGCGGGGGCTTCCTCTATACCAATAAGACCAGCCTGTCCCTGGGCATTGTAGTGGGCATCAGTGATCTCATGGAAGCAGCTCCTGCCATCCCGGCTCCCCAGCTGCTGGATGAGTTCAAACTGCGACCCGAGATAGCCAGGTTGATCCGCGGCGGAGAGACCGTGGAGTATTCCGCCCATGTCATCCCGGAAGGCGGTCTGAAAACCATGGGCCGCCTTTATGGAGACGGGATTCTGGTGGCTGGTGACGCAGCCGGATTCTCCATGAATATCGGGGTTACCGTTAGGGGTATGGAATATGCCCTGGCTTCCGGCTATTACGCAGCCCAGGCAGTTATCAGGGCCAGGGAAAAGGGTGATTTTACCTCTGCCGGCTTGCAGGTCTACCAGCAAATCCTTGAGGAAAGCTTCGTCATGAAGGATTTCCGCAATTTCAAGGAATCCCTGGACGTATTGGAGTATCCGCCCTTGTTCGATCATATCCCGGAACTGGCCGGAGACGTGTTGTGCGACCTGTATGCGGTTGGGCCGGGCCCCAAAGAGAGGCTCTACCCGACCCTGCGCAAGCACCTGACCATGGGCGAGATATGGGGGCTGGTCAAGTTGGGGAGGAGGATGATGAAGATATGAGCGAGCCTTTAGGACTCAAAGCCAAGCTCGGTTTGGACGTATTCAAAGCCTATGCCAGGCCGCATATAGTGATCAAAACAGGGAAGGAAAAGGATTCGCGATTAAAGCAAGCAATCCTGGTTTGCCCGGCAGGCTTGTATGCCGAGAATGGTGCCGGTGAGGTGGAGATTTCCATCGATGGCTGCCTGGAATGCGGCACGTGCCTGCTGGCCTGCGGCTCCGAGGTTCTGGACTGGCAATACCCGGTCGGCGGCACCGGGGTTCAATTCCGCTTCGGCTAGAACCGGCCCCTGAACCAGCCGGTATATGAAAACTGAACGTCAGACGAAAATGAGACCCAGGCTACTAGTCAACCTGGGTCTTTTTTGTTTATGATTATGAATAAATGGCGAAATGGGAGTGAAGCCCCTTGGAAATTAAAGACTTGTATAGGGACCGGCGGGTGCTTTCCTATGGCGGCTTGGCCCTGGTGGCTGTTTTGATGATGAGCATTACGGCAAGCATGTGGTTAAGCGGGCAATTCGGAGCATATATGCTTAAACAGCAGCAGGCCCAGCGTTCAGAACTGGCCAGCCTCTTAAGCCAGCAATACAACCAGTCCCAGGGGTGGGACAGCCGAGCCCTGGGTGCCATCGGTATAAATTCCCTGCATGGAGGTATGATCATCAAAATAGTGGGTCCAGAGGGGAATGTCCTCTGGGATGCACGCTTGTATAACAACTGGCTGTGTGAGCAGATGATCACACACCACAGGGAGCTCACGCCTGTTGAAGGCGCCTATGTAGTCCAGCCTTATCCGCTGATCAACGGATCGGCGCTGGTCGGCACAGTCGAGATAGGCTATTATGGGCCCTATTATTTCAGCCAGCTAGAGGCTGATTTTCTCAGAGGCATGCACTTGCGGCTTTTTGGCACCTCGCTGGCCCTGTTGCTTTTAGCCTGGGCTGGATTATGGTTTGTCTTCCCCGGGGAAAAGGAGCCCGAACCGGACTTCACCCCCTGGTACAAAAAATAGACTGGCTTGTTCAGGCCAGTCCGTCCACCAGACTCCGAAAGTAGCG
>CAZYGL010000200.1:0-3653 GCA_964647335.1 uncultured Syntrophomonas sp.
CAATGTGTCTCTGCCCAGTTCCTTATTGCCCATGATTCCCCCGGGGCGATAGATCATAACCAGGATGAGGATCAACGCGTAAAGAATCATGCGTATAGCGGGGAAAGGCTGCAGGGCTGCGGTCAAAATGGTAATGAATACCGCCGCGATTACCGCTCCGGTAGTACTGCCCAGCCCGCCCAGGACCACCATGACTAATATATCGAAGGATTTCATGAAGTTGAATGTTTCCGGTTTGATTATATAGAAATAGTGTGCATAGAGGGCTCCCCCCAACCCCGCAAACATTGCCCCAATAGCGAACGCCAGGACTTTGTAGCGGGTGGTGTTTATGCCCATCAATTCTGCGGCTACCTCATCTTCCCGCACAGAGATGATCGCCCTGCCGTAGCTTGAATTTACAAGGTTCACTATGACCACCAGGGTTACAAGGGTGCCTCCGAAAAGCCAGGGCCAGGTTGTCAGCTTCTCAATCCCCAGGATACCTGAAGGCCCGCCCACATAATCTATGTTCTGCAATATGACCCGGATCATCTCGCCAAAACCCAGGGTAGCAATGGCCAAGTAGTCCCCTTTGAGCCTCAAGGTAGGCATCCCGATCAAAAGGCCCGCCAGGGCTGCGCCCAAGCAAGCTCCCAGAATCCCAACCAGGAAGGGATAATCTAGCTTTTCGGTCAAAACTACAGCCGCATAGGCACCTACTGCCATAAATCCAGCATGTCCAAGGGAAAGTTGCCCGGTGAAGCCATTAATCAGATTAAGACTAACCGCCAGAATAATGTTGATGAACATCGATGTCAAGATTATCTGGTAATACTGTGCAAGCAGACCGGTACTGATGGCAACCTGCCCAACCAGGAACACTAATGCTATGGCTGCCGCTTCCGCTGAATATCTATACCAGTTGTGCTCGGTATTCTTCATGCCGTTCACCTACACTTTTTCACCGGGATTTTTTCCGAACAAGCCGGTTGGTTTGATAAGCAAAATCAAGATGAGGACCCCGAAAGCCACCGCATCGCGGTACATACTGTTGCCGTAACCGCTTACCATGGTCTCTAAAATCCCCATCACGAATCCACCCACCATAGCCCCCGGCACAATTCCGATGCCTCCCAGGACCGCAGCTACAAAGGCTTTAAGCCCCGGTATGATGCCCATCAATGGATTGACGGTATTGTAATATATGCCGATCATAACCCCTGCTGCTGCAGCTAGCGCCGACCCGATCGCAAAGGTGAATGAAATGGTACGGTCAACGCTTATACCCATCAACACTGCTGCTTCCTGGTCCTCTGAAACCGCCCGCATCGCTTTGCCGATTTTGGTGAATCTTATCATATATTGGAGGATCATCATGAGGATTACCGCAGAGCCGATTACAAACAAGTCTTTGTTGGAGATGGTCAGGCCTGCGAACTTGTAACTCATAGCTGGGAAGGCCTCGGCAGGAAATACCCTTTGGGCCGGTCCCAGAGAGTACATGGTCGCATATTCCAGGAAAAGCGACACTCCGATCGCAGTAATCAATGCCGCAATCCTGGTTGCATTACGCAGCGGCTTGTAGGCAACCTTTTCGATAATGACACCTATAATGGCACAGGCTAACATAGCATAGAGCATCGCTATTGGGATGCTGCTGCCCAAAACCGACAGGGAAAAAAATCCTACATAAGCCCCTACCATCATAATGTCCCCGTGAGCAAAATTGATCAGTTTGATGATGCCGTAAACCATGGTATAGCCTAAAGCGATGAGCGCATATATGGCTCCCAGGGATAGCCCATTTATAATCTGCTGCATGAATTCCTGCATGGTTCTAACGTCCTTCTCCAACAGAATAAAACCAAGAGAGGGAAATCCCTCTCTTGGCCCGATCAATAATTACGGCTGTACTCTTGCTTTCAAGACCTGTTTGCCATCCTTGTATTCCAATATTACCCCGGCTTTTACCGGATTGTGGTTGGCATCAATGCTCATCTTGCCGGTTACTCCGACGAAATCCTTTACCCCAGCTAGAGCATCTTTAATCTTTTCTGGATTGGCTTCTCCCGCTCCTTTTATGGCCTGTACAAGGAGCATTACAGCGTCATAACCCAAGGCATTAAAGGAATTCGGCACTTTATTGTATTTGGCTTTGAAATCCCCTACAAACTTCACTACAGTGGCATCCGGGTCATCAGCCGAGAAATCGCTGGTAAGATAAGTATTGTTAAGATTGGCTGACCCTGCCACCTTCACCATGTCATCTGACACCCAGCCGTCACATCCCCCGATAGGTGCAGTAATACCAAGATCTCTGGCCTGCTTGACCAAAGGAGCCACTTCCTGATAATAGCCGGGCACATAGATAAAATCAGGATTGGTGCCTTTTATCTTCGTCAGCACGGCGGTAAAATTGCGGTCATCCTTCACAAAACCTTCCTCAGCCAAAATCTTGCCGCCTTTGGCTTCAAAGGTTTTCTTGAAGTATTCGGCCAGCCCTTTGGCATAGTCAGTAGATGAGTCCTTATAGATCACCGCCGTCTTTGCTTTGAGATCGTCGGCTGCAAATTGAGCCATCAACGTGCCCTGGAATGGATCTATAAAACATACCCTGAAAATATAGTCTCTCACTTTCCCGGTCTTCTCATCTACAGTAACATTCAGCGCAGTGGCTGCCGGCGCGATCAAAGGTATCTTCTTCTCCATTACGATTGGAGTGCTTCCGGCTACATTACCGCTGGTCAACGGGCCTATCTGGGCTACAATGCCCTCCCCTGCCAATGCTGAACTGATGGTCATAGCTTCATCTGCAGCCGACTTACAGTCCCTTACTATGGGCTCAATCTGCCGACCTAGTACTCCTCCAGCGGCATTTACCTGTTCTATGGCCAACAAAGCCCCATCCCGGGCGTCGGATCCATAGGTAGCCGCTCCGCCTGACAATTCAACATTGAGTCCGACTTTGATGTTCCCGGCAGCAGGTTTCTGTTCGCTGGTTTTACTGCCACAGCCAGCCAGAATGCTGAACATGAAAATAAACGCCACCAAGATCGCTAGTTTTTTGCTTCGTTTTTGCATAAAGAATCCTCCCTTATCAAGCGTATTTCTGCTGGGTATACCCCAGCATGCCTTACCTTCTCCACCTCCTCGTCAATTATTCCTGGCCCGAGCGGTATTTTACCCGAACGTCTCCGACCCGGCGGGTAAAATGTATCCTGTCATAATATTCTATCAAAGGAAGCGCATACTTTCGAGAGGTATCGAACATATCTCTCGCCGTAGCCAGGGTCAGCTCTTTTTCCCGGGCAAAATATTCATCCAGCAGCTCCTTGCCTCTTTCCAGAGCCATTTGCGCAAAATACAGGCCTTCGCTTATCTTCACCAATTCACCCTGCTCGATCATGTAGCCCAGGATTTCAATCAAAAAGCTTTCGCTTTGCCCGGTCGCAGCACTGATTTCCTCCAGGGAAGGGGGATTGAATGGTTTGGCTTTGAGCATACTGTTGATGTTACCTATGATTTGTTTTTCTTTTTCCCCGGGCTGGGGTGTGGACCCAGGCAGTCCCAGCAGGTTGGTTTTGCTGATGAGGCGTGCAGATTCTTCAAAGTATTTAAGGATGGAATTGAATATCTTGGGATTAAACCTGGCAAAATAGCGGCTGCGCATA
>CAZYGL010000201.1:0-3643 GCA_964647335.1 uncultured Syntrophomonas sp.
TGCTCCGGGACTTTCAAGAACCGTAAGATCTCCTGCCGGGAAAATTCTGAGATGGTAATTATTTGGTCGACTTTTTTCAATCTGCTCTCAAAGGCCTGCAACATCATCACTCTGCGCTGGGGATGATATTGGGGCAGCACCCGATATGACATGTCATGAATTGTAACCACTGTCCTGCCTGGAAAACGATGCGGGATATAGTTGGGTTGATGGTAAAGGTCGAATCCCTCTATCCAGGGCGGTGGCCAAGGCAAATATTTCCACAAGCTACGCTCCGCATGTGTTTTTAGACATCGGGGATCCAGTTCCAAATCTCCAATTTTCCCCAGCCGTTTCTTCTGAATTGCAACCTGAATTTCTTCTCCCTCTTCCAGGTTGTTCAGCATCTCCACCAGCAAAGAATAAGTATAATTTCCTATCCCTGTATTTCGATTTTCCAAACAGTCACCATCGATTACTACTCGCATCATCGCTGCTCCAAAATCCAAATCATTCAGTCTAGTTTGGCACTTTTAAATATGCCTTTTCTATAATATCATCTTTCCTCGACATATGCGCTACTCTTGCGAGCATATAAAATTTAACCGCCATAACTCCGCCCAAAAGCGGAGGAGAACCCGGGTGGGTTCTCCTCGGTATTGTGATCATCTCGTCACAGCAATCCCCTTTTCAACACCTGCGGAAATGCCGTGTTGGGCTAGAAAAATCTCTCAGCTAAATTTGTCCAGGGGTTATGCCGTATTCGTCACACAGATCGGCGAATTCATTGGAATTGACGAATCCGGCCAGTACCTCCAGGCGACTAGTGCCGCTGTTTAACAGGTCCAACCAATAGGTTTTTCCGCTACTGTCAGGTACACGGTCGAAAAAGGCGCCATACAGAATATTAATGTACTCCGATTTTGTTAACGTTTTGGCCTGGAATTCGGTGCTGTATACGAATCCATAGGCAACGTCAGCACCAGTTTTGGCCCCGCTTTCCAACTGATCGACCCAATCCGCCAAACCCGCTGGGTCAGGGACTCTGCTCAGGCATTCCAAATAGAACCTGGTGACGAAGGCTTCAACATCCTGATCTCCTCTGGGAGTTATCCCGTAGTCATCACACAGGTTACTGAATTCAGTGGCCTCCAAAAATCCAGCCAACACTCCCACTCGGCTCATGCCACTGTCCAACTGGTCTACCCAGTAGTTCAATTCACTGGGAGCTGGAGTGCGGTTGAAGAAGGCGGTGTACAATACTTCCAGGTATTCCTCATCGGTCAAATCATTGGACTGGAATTCATCGCTGTAAACAAATCCGAAGGCTACATCGGCCCCGGTAGATTCTCCGCTCTCCAACTGATCGACCCAGTAGTCCACTTCGCTCTGTTCCGGAGACCGACCCAAGCATTCCTCATAGAACCTGGTAACGAAGGCTTCCACGTCGGAACTGCCTGTAGTCCATTTGGCATAGAGGATCACGTTCTCGAAGCCCATCTCGAAAGTTGACCCTGGAGCATACGTGGTTCCGCTGCCATTGGCAGAGGTGTTCCAGCCAGCGAAGACATACCCGGTTTTGGCCAGATTGCCGGAATTGGCCTTAACTGTTACGGTATCGTATTCTTGATAGGACGAACTGTCTACCGGCACCGTACCGCTGGTACTAGTGTTGCCGTTATAGGTAACCGAGTGCAGGGCGGGGTCCTCTCTCTGGATGGCGAGGATTACGTCAACACCATCATCCTCCAGGGCATCCACTACATCCATCGCCGGGGAACCGGGGGTAGTGTTTAGATAGTTATAGCCCAGGTCCACATCGGTCAACCCGCTCATATCCAGAAGGGTATCGATCACGTGCAGGTAATTGTAGTCCAGGTTCAACCAACTCAAGGCATCCAGGTCGGCCAGGGCGGTTATATCAGTGATTGCATTGCTGCCCAGGTCCAGATAAGTGAGGTCTGCCAAATCCTCCAGGCCGGAGACGTCATTGATGTAGTTGTTGTTGAGGGTGAGTGTATTCAGGTTAGGCAGGATTAAAGCCGGTACCGTGACGATGTCATTGCCATGGAGGAAAAGCTCCTTCAGCGCTGTCAGGCCGGCCAAAGGAGTGATGTCCACTATGTTGTTGTACTCCAGCCGCAAGGTTTGTAATAGGGTATTGTCGGCCAATGCCGCCACGCTGGCGATTTGATTGAATCCCAGGTAGAGCTCGGTCAGCCCGTTCATACCATCCAGCGCCGAAATATTAACAATTTGGTTGTCGTACAGGCCCAGACTCTTTAGCCCAGTCAAGGTCGCTAAAGGTGAGATATCGACAATACTATTCTCGCTTAGCCCCAGATACTGCAGGGTAGTAAGACCTGCCAGGGGGGTCAAGTTGCTGAGGTTGTTGCCACTCAGGTCCAGGTCGTCCAGGGCGCTTAATCCGCTGAGATTGCTCAGATCGCTGTTGTCAAGCAAATTGTAGCTCAGGTAGAGGTCCACCAGTGAAGTCTTGCCTGCTAAGGCAGCGATATCGCTGACATTGTTGCCCGCCAGGTCCACCTTGGTCAATTTGGTCAATCCGGCTAAAGCTGATATGCCGCTGACCTCATTGCCCTCCAGGTCCAGCACTTCCAAATTGCTCAGACCAGTTAGGCTTGTGATGCTGCTGATGTTGTTGTTGTCCAATTCAAGATAGGTCAATTCGGACAATCCGGCCAAGCTGGAAATGTCGTTCACAGTGTTGTTTTCAAGATACAACCACTTTAATTCACTTAAGCCTGTCAATGCAGATATGTCTGCAATGCTATTATTGTTAAGGTCTATATAGTCTAACGTAGTCGATGCTGATAGCAGGCCCAAAGGAGATATGTCACTGATACCATTCCCCTCTAGCTCCAAGTCAGCCAAAACGTCCATCCCAGAAAGATCTGGAATAGTGCTTACAAGGTTGTTGTTGACCTTAAGATAAACGACCTTTGGCAAATCGGCTACCGGGGCGAGATCCGAAATTTGGTTATTATTCAAAATCATATCGTGTACATTTACTGCCGTTTCAAGACCGGTAATATCCTGGATATTTAGGGAGGACGCATCGATGTAAGTTATATCGTCCATATCTGTATCCATTATGTCTCCAGTCGGGATATTTAATATACCCCGCAGATAGGCCTCTAGGTTTGCATCCGGAATATTTACCGGTGTACTAGCCAGGATTGAAACCGTTCCGCTGATGTTTTCGTATTCCACCCGGGCAATTTCAACAGCCGCTGCTTCTGCATCAGTGGGGTCCTGGCTCCACACCCGGATCGAAGCCATGACCCCGCCTTTGAATCCAGCATCTATATCCAGCCTGATATTGCCGATTTCAACCGGGGCAGCTCCATTATCAAAAGTCCTGATCCGGATTTCCCCGGGGTTGCGTCTTACCACCATAGCCCCCATCACGTCCACGCTGTCTGCCGCAGTGAAAGATACTCCGTGAGGCAAGGTGATTTCCGCCGTCATATTATCGCCCAGTTCAATACTGATATCACCGGCCAGCTGGTTGTGACCGGAATCGACCGCGGTTGGATCGCAGTCAACCTCAACCCCGCCGATCGCAGCGCCGGCCATACCGAATCCCATGAACATGGTCATAAACATGGTTAAAACCAGGAAGAGCTAAATTTTCTTATTT
>CAZYGL010000202.1:0-3608 GCA_964647335.1 uncultured Syntrophomonas sp.
CTTCAGGGAAAATCAGGTGGGTGACTATATCATAGAAGTCCTTGATCTCAAAGTATGGGCGAGCGATGTTGATGAAATCCAACTTTTCTGACAGGAAGCGGTTTATCAGGGCTACCACCAACCATTTTTCCATGGGTGAGTAGCGCAGTGCACCATAATCGCCGGTATTTTTATAGCGGGTGATCAATTCCACGATTTCGGCAACCGAGGCATTGATACGGTCCACTGCTTTAATCAGGGGATAGGCCTTCTCCTCCTGCAGCCATTTGCGGATCCAGGATGAAATCTCGGCATCACTCAAGTGCCTGGCAGCAATTCTGAACGTCTGGGTGCTGATGCTGGTCAGGTTGCCCAAGGGCAGCTTTTCACTGGGATAATTCTGTTCCAGGGTGTCAGCATAAGCCCGGGTGCCGGAGGCGAATTGCCAGAGAACCTCTTCAGCCTCCCGGATGCCGCTCAGATAAAGGTAATTGATCATTTTACGGCAAATATGCAGCAGCATGCCCTGATCCGTGCGAGCTACCAGATCGAGGATGATCATCCATTCATTCAGCGACTCACCATTGGCATAAAGACCGTTTTTGGAAGCATTCCATTCTTCGATCACCTGCTCCATGTATCGATGTTGAGCTGTCTGGCCGATCCGGTCAGCAATGGTCCGGATAAGTTTTCTCTCTTTGTCCAAAAAATATCCTTCTGTGCTGCGGGGTACTTTGGTTGTGTATACGATTTCTATCTTGCCCACAGTTTTTCCGCCCACCCTTATCGGCGCGGCATCAGACCAGGGCGAACCAACATATCCGGGGGAGTGGTAGCTCTGGTTGTCATAGGTTATGCTGGCTTTGCAGACCTCAGGGAATTGCCAACCGTCCGGGATGATCACAACGAGCTGCTTGAATATCTCAGGCAAAGACAAGCGCTGATTACTGAGAACTTCATCTACCCGGTAGATGCATTCCAGTTCTTTGGCCCGCTCCTTGAGGTTATCCAGGGCATATTCATTTGGCGGCCAGTTATCATTCATACTAAATCACCCATAATACTCTTAAAGGCCGGCGGAACTGAGGTGACCTTCTATACCCAGCCCCTCATTTTTACGGCATGAGCTACCCGGTTGATCGCGATCACGTAAGCGGCATCGCGGGTGTAAATCTGGTGGCGTTCATTGATATCGCGGACCGCACGGAAAGCAGAAGTCATCTTGGAATCCAATTTTTGCAGGACTTCTTCTTTTTCCCAATAATAATTGGCGTTGGACTGGACCTGTTCGAAATAACTGCAAGTAACGCCACCAGCATTGCAGAGGAAATCCGGAATAACAAAAATTCCGCTATTGCGGATGACCTCATCGGCAGCAGTATTTATGGGACCATTGGCACCTTCGGCAATTATTTTCACTTGTTTGCTGATGGCGTCGACATTGGAAAGGTTGATCTGATTTTCCATAGCCGCGGGGATGAGAATATCTACATCCTGCTTCAGCCAGGCATCATAGGGAGCCACCTTGCAGCCCAGGTCCAGGGCTTTGCTCTGGTCAATACTGCCGTAAGGATCAGTGATTTCAGGCAGCCATCCTGCATCAAAACCGTCATCGTTGGTATAAGAATAGGCAATCTGGTCAGCATGATCCCAACAGGAAATGGAAACTATGTTGCCCCCCAGTTCCTGATACAGGCGAGCCGCATACTGGGCCACATTGCCGCATCCCTGGATGCTGGCGCTGGTATTCTTGATGTCGATCCCCAGACCATTAAGGGCCTCGCGGATAGTATACACTACTCCATAGCCGGTAGCTTCAGTTCTTCCCAGAGATCCACCCATCTCCACCGGTTTTCCGGTGATGAAACCGGGATATCTTCCCCCGTGTATAAGTTCAAATTCATCCAACATCCACAGCATATGTTTGGCATTGGTCATTACATCAGGTGCCGGTACGTCGATAACCGGACCTACGTCCTTGGCCAGAGCCCTCACCCAACCGCGGCAAAGTCTCTCCTGTTCACCCTCAGATAGGTCACGGGGATTACATATAATACCGCCTTTGCCGCCTCCCAGTGGTATGTCCACCACTGCACACTTCCAGGTCATCCACATGGAAAGGGCTCTTACGGTGTCAACAGTTTCCTCGGGATGAAAACGGATTCCGCCCTTGGCTGGTCCCCGGGCATCATTGTGCTGAATCCGATAGCCATTGAAAATTCTGGTGGTTCCGTCATCCATATGTACAGGAATAGTAAAATGGTATTCTTTCATTGGCTGGCGGAGCAGCTGGCGGGTGGCATTATCCAAACCAATGATTTCAGCTACCCGATCAAATTGGGCCTGGGCGTTCTCGTAGGGATTGTAAGTACTGACTGTCATCTGATTGCCTCCTTATATAGTGGAATTTACAAGCTACAGTATAACGCATTTGATCAGGTTTTTGGCATACATAATCATGTATATTGAATTATGTATACTATACGTCTAATTGGGATGTATGGGCCATCCAGAATGAAGTATACTGTATACTCGCTTGTACTTGAAAAGAGGCTTTAATATCCTTTATTAAGATGAAATTAAACAAGGACAGAGGTGTTGAAGTGAAAAACGAGATCAAGGTAGCCATAATCGGCTACGGCAACATTGGCAAATATGCGGTTGAGGCGGTGCAAGCAGCTCCAGATATGCACCTGGCGGGAATCGTCGATCCCTATATCGGAGAAAAAACTCCGCTTAAAGCCGCAGCCCAACCACTGCTGTTTGCCGATTCGGTTGGGGGATTGGGTAATGTGGATGTGGCGCTGTTATGCATCCCTACTCGAGCGGTACCCGAAATTGCCATCGACCTGCTGAAAAAAGGGATAAACACGGTCGACAGTTATGACATCCATGGACAATTGGCTGAATTAAACGAGCAGCTCGATACAGTATGCAAGGCCAATGATTCAGTTGCAGTCAATTCTGCTGGTTGGGACCCGGGCACCGACTCGATGGTCCGCTGCATGTTTGAATTTATGGTCCCGCGGGGTATAACCTACACCAATTTTGGGCCGGGCATGAGCATGGGCCATTCCGTTGCAGCCAAAGCGGTACCAGGAGTTTTGAATGCCCTCTCCATGACCATTCCTGCCGGAAATGGAGTGCACCGCCGCATGGTCTATGTTCAGCTTGAACCGGATGCCAATTACGAAGACGTAGCGGGCGCAATAAAGCAGGACCCCTATTTTGCAAAGGACGAAACAACTGTAACCCAGGTGGCAGATGTTGATATGCTGTTGGACGTGGGACATGGCGTGGCTATGGAGCGCAAAGGGGTATCGGGTTTAACCCATAATCAGATGTTGAAGTTTGGCATGAAAATTAACAATCCTGCCCTGACGGCTCAGGTAATGGTGGCTGCAGCTAGGGCCAGCATGAAGCAGAGGCCTGGAGCCTATACCATGATTCAGATCCCGATTATTGACTTTATGTACGGAGAGCCCAAGCAGCTGATCCGCGATTTGGTTTAGTGGACAGGACTCAATTGAAGCTGAACTAGCCGACGACCCTGTCTGCATTCTGCTGGCAGGGTGATTCGCTTTGTCCGGTTTTGTCAAGGCTATTTTCGCCCTAGCCGTTCCAGATGT
>CAZYGL010000203.1:0-3598 GCA_964647335.1 uncultured Syntrophomonas sp.
ATAAGTATAGAATTATCAAGGAGGTGAAAATTATGGCAACAAAAATCAGGTTGAAGAGAATGGGAGCCAAAAAGAATCCGTTTTACCGTGTGGTAGTAGCCGACTCCAGAACCCCGCGTGATGGGCGTTTTATAGAGGAAATCGGATATTATGATCCCGCTACCGATCCCGCTACCATCAAAATAGACGAGGAAAAGGCCCTCAAATGGCTGGCTACCGGCGCAAAACCGACTGATACAGCTAAATCTCTGCTGCAGAAACAAGGTATTCTGAGTAAATTTGCCGAAGGCCGTAAATAGTTGGATAATGCTTGGGGGTGTAACACAAGTGAAAGAACTCATTGAACTGATTGCCCGCTCGCTAGTTGATAATCCCGATCAGGTGCAGGTTATTGAGACGGAAAATGAGTCCTCGGTCTTGTTTGAACTGAGGGTTGCACCGGAGGATATGGGCAAGGTTATTGGAAAACAGGGCAAGATCGCCAAATCGATCCGCACTCTCACCAAAGCTGCCGCAGCCAAGGCTGGCAAACGAGTTGTCGTTGAGATAATGCGCTAGCAGCAGCTAGTTGCTAGTTTGGATCTTTTCTGGTTGGGGGACTGGTTGCAGGTATCCTGTGGAGGGGAATCGAGTGCAGATTAATGACTTGATAAAAGTGGGGAAAATCGTTGGAACTCATGGCTACAAAGGCACCGTGAAAGTGATGCCCTTAACTGATTTTCCAGAACGCTTTCGGCCGCAACAAAGGTTCTTTGTCAACCAGGGATCCAATCTGGTGGAATTGACTTTAGAGACCAGCAGCCCTCACCGGGGGCAGCTTCTGATAAAGTTTAAAGAGTTGAACAGCTTGGAAGAAGCTGAGCGATATCGCAATGCTTATATCCATGTTGAACCCAAAGACCTCCATGCCCTCCCTGAGGGCCATTACTACCATTTCCAACTGGTAGGCATGGAGGTGTATGATGCTGAGAAGGGCTATTTGGGCAGGTTGACTGAAATTTTGGAAACGGGTGCCAACGACGTGTATGTAGTGAGATCCGATCAGTACGGAGAAGTACTCATACCCGCTATTGCTCAAGTAATTGGTGAGGTGGATGTGGAACAGAATCGCATGCAGGTCAAACTCCTGCCTGGTTTGCTGGAGGAAGACCTTTGAAAATCGATATTCTGACTCTGTTCCCGGCGATGTTCGCTTCTCCTTTCGAGGAGAGTATAATTGCCCGCGCCCGCCACAAAGGTTTGGTGGAGATCAACACCATAAATATCCGCAGTCATGCCCTGGACAAACATCAGCAGGTGGATGACTACCCTTATGGGGGCGGAGCGGGAATGGTTATGAAGGCAGATGTTTTGGCACGCGCTATCGCTGCAGCCAAGACTCAAGATTCCCACCTGATTTACCTTTCTCCCCAGGGCAAACGCTTGGATCAGCTGCAGGTGGTGAGACTTGCCCGCCTGGATCATCTTATTTTGTTGTGTGGTCATTACGAAGGTATCGATGAAAGGGTCATGCAGTTCGTTGATGAGGAGATATCCATTGGGGACTATGTGCTGAGCGGCGGGGAAATTGCAGCCATGGTGTTGGTAGACGCCTTAACCCGGCTCATCCCCGGGGTACTGGGAGATGAAAGATCCTCACAGGAGGAAACCTTTGCGGGAGGGTTGCTGGAGTATCCCCACTATACCAGACCGCGCAGTTTCGAGGGTCAGGAAGTACCTGAAGTACTTCTTTCCGGTCATCATGAACAGATTCGCCTATGGAGAAAAAAGCAGGGTCTTGTTCGCACCCTGCTGAAGCGGCCCGAACTGCTCCTTGAAAGGGAATTTGATCCGGAAGAAAGAGCTCTGCTGGAGGAAATACTATTCGGCAAGGAGAAAAGCAGTTGAGATCATCCAAAGTTTATATAGCCTTGCTGCATCACCCGATTTACAACAAGAGGATGGACATCGTGACCACCTCCATAACCAACCTGGACCTTCACGATATTGCCAGGGCAGCCAGGACTTACGACGCAGACGGATTTTTTGTGGTTCATCCGGCAGCCAGCCAACAGAAATTGGTCAATGATATCCTGGCATACTGGCAGGAAGGATACGGGGGACAATATAACCGGGACCGCCAGGAAGCCTTCCGCCGGCTTAAGCTGGTATCAGAGCTTAGATCAGCTGTCGATTTTATCGAAGGAGAAACCGGACAGAAGGCATACACCATCGCCACGGATGCCCGGACTTATCCAAACAGCATCTCTTACCGGACACTCCGGCAAGAGATCCAAACGCAGAAAGGGAGTTACCTCTTGTTATTTGGTACTGGTTGGGGTATGACCGGTGAAGTGATGGCCAGCTGTGATTATATCTTGGCGCCGGTAAGTGGAGCCGGTGACTATAATCATCTCGCGGTCAGGAGTGCGGTATCAATTATCCTGGACCGTTTACTGGGAGAGTCCTGGTTCGCAGACTAGTTTTTTTCTTGAGCTTGCCTATGGGCTGTGGTAAAATAGGCTTGTTCTGTAATAAGGGTGATATACCCAAAGGTGGTTACACCTGCTGGAAGGAGGTAAGATCAAGTGCAAGACATAATGAGATCAGTGGAAGAAGAACACTATAGAAAAGACATACCGGTTTTTGGCCCTGGGGATACAGTCAAGGTCCACGTTAAGGTTGTAGAAGGAACCAGGGAAAGAATCCAGGTTTATGAAGGCATAGTCATGAAAATCAGAGGGGCGGGGCTCTCCAAAAATTTCACCGTCAGAAGAGTGACTTACGGTGTAGCCGTGGAAAGAACCTTCCTGGTCAATTCACCCAAAATAGCGCAAATTGAGGTGACTCGAAAAGGAAAGGTGCGCAGAGCCAGGCTCTTCTACCTGCGCGGTCTGACTGGCAAGAAGGCCCGGGTCAAAGAAAAAGGCAGATTTTCCAGGTAGTTTAGGGAGAGAATACCGTCAGGTATTCTCTTTTTATTTTTATCGGCATGCTGTAAGCCAGAGAATCGATATCCCCATGATTAGGAGCAAATCTATGGTCATTAACTGGTATCCCGGTCATATGGTAAAGGCCAAAAGGGAGATACAAGAGAATATTAAGCTGGTCGACATAGTAGCGATCCTGGTGGATGCCAGGGCTCCTTTTTCCTGCCGTAATCCTGACCTTGAAAAAATGAGCCGGCACAGACAGGTTTTATTTGTGTTAAACAAGATGGATCTGGCCGATCCCGAAGCTACTGACAAATACCTGGCTCGTTTAAGGGAGGAAGGCTATATGGCAGTGTCTATCGACTCCACCAGCGGGCGGGGACTCCCAGGGGTGATCCAAGCGGTTAAGTCCCTTTATAATACGCGTGCCCAGGAAATGCTGGCTAAGGGCCGTCGGGTAAGGCCGTCCCGGGTCATGATCGTGGGGGTTCCGAACATCGGCAAATCCACATTTATCAATTGCCTGGCGGGTAAAAAAATGGCCATGACTGGAGCAAAACCTGGCATTACAAGGGGCAAACAGTGGATCAGGGTCAGAGAAGACATCGAATTGATGGATACCCCCGGTCTGATGTGGCCCAAAGTAGAAAACGAAGAGCAAGGTCTTAAACTGGCCTTGTTGGATA
>CAZYGL010000204.1:0-3568 GCA_964647335.1 uncultured Syntrophomonas sp.
ACCAGTCCGGCAGCATGACCGGCGGAGATACCTTCAGCGTCAGAAACCTTTAACCGGCCCGGCTTCTGGTCATGAATCCCCTATTATTAAATGACGAGGAGGATGGCAGTTGGATAATCATTTCCTGACGGCACTAGCCAGGGAGCAGAAGAATGAGATCAGCGCACACCACATATACCTGCGCCTAGCCGAAAAAGCGAAATCGCAGGAAAATCAACGTATATTGCGGGCAATTGCTGCCGATGAGATAATACATTACAGGTTGTTGAGGGGCAAAACTGGGGTCGAAGTGGAACCATCCCGGATCAAGGTCTGGTTGTTTTACCTGATCAGCATGGTGCTGGGTCTAACCTTTGGGATCAAACTGCTGGAGCGGGACGAAGGTCAGGCCATCGACAAATACCGGGAACTGGGCGGAAATGACCCGGACTTCTTGGCCTTGCTCCAGGACGAGGAGCGGCACGAGACCGAACTCATCGCAATGATCGATGAGGAGAGGCTGCGTTACCTTGGGGCTATAGTCCTGGGCCTGAACGATGCTCTGGTAGAATTGACTGGAGCCCTGGCAGGTTATACTTTCGCTTTTCAGAATTCCCGCTTGATAGCCTTGACCGGTCTGATTACCGGCATCGCAGCTTCCTTTTCCATGGCTGCGGCCGGTTATCTTTCCAGCAAACAGGACTTCAGCACGGGGGAATCAATCAGGTCAGCCCTGTACACAGGTGCGGCGTACGTTACCACCGTAGTGCTGCTGATCCTGCCCTACCTGTTAATCCAAACACCTTATATCAGCCTGGCGGTTACCCTGGCATTGGTGCTCCTGGTCATTTTCATCTTCAACTTTTATGTGGCTGTGGCCAAGGATTTGGATTTCAGGGGACGTTTCCTGGAAATGGCGTCAATAAGCGTGGGGGTGGCGGCTGCATCTTTCGTGGTTGGTATCCTGGTGAAGAACATCTTCGGGATAGACATATAGAGAAGCTTGTTTAAGCCCAAATCCGGGTTATAACCAGGGCTGCCGCCAGCATAGCGAAACAACATATTACGGCTCCGCTTTTCATGAAGCTTTGGGGTGAGAATCCCGTGGCCAACATTGCTACCATGGTGACCTGGTGGGACGGTACCACGATTCCCAAGCTGGATCCAGCTGCAACTGCCATCAGCATTGCATCCAGCGCCACTCCTATCCCACCCGACTGGTAAAGCAGGATAACGGTAGGAGCCATAAGTACGGCTGCCACAGAATTATCCAGAATATTGGCCAGCAGAGCGGTAGAAGCTATCAAAGCCAGGACTAGCCAAAAGGGTGGTAAATCCTGAAGCGAGTGATGGACAGGAGTTATGATCATCGCCAATGCTCCGTTGGATTGAAGTATTTGGGTCAGGCTCAACATGCAGCCGATGAAAATTATCACTGGCAGGTTCAGAGACTCATAGGCCTGCTCGTATTTCAGGATCCCGGCAGCTACCATGATAAGCACCACCACTGAAAATCCAACGGCAGGATGCATAAATCCCCAACCGGTCAAAAATACTGCCGGTATCATGCTTCCCAGAACGATAGCGGTGTTCTTCTTGGAGCGGGGCGGGCCGCTGGGCACCGGTCGATCAGATGGCATTGGCGCTTTTGCAGCATTTGCCTGTTTCATATCTTCGTTTTTCTTCAGCGATCCGGCCAAGTAGCTGATCAACCAAAGCATTATGCCTGCTCCGGCCATTGCCAGTCCTTGGGTAGCGAAATCGAACATGCGGAAGGATTCCCCCAGGGCTTGCCGGCGGAAGGAGGCAACGATGATATTGCCTGATGTGCCGATCAAGGTGATGGACCCACCCAGGATGCAAGCATAAACCAGTGGCATCCCATAAATCCCCTGATCAACTCGAGCCCGGGAGGCCATCCTCTGGGCGGTGGGCAGGATGAGCCCGATGGCTCCGATGTTGTTCATCAGGGTAGACAAAAAGCCCTAAGCCATCGACAAGGCAAATATCTGGTGATGGTGATTCTTCAGCCGGTTGTCTATGCTCTGGCCCAATCCGGTCAGAATGCCCGATTCAACGAAGCCTGCGCTCATGACCAAGACTATTGCAACTGTGAACAGGGCTGGATTGGCAAAACCATTGAAGAGTTCTTGAGGTTCTGCGACCCGCAACAAACCCAGAATCACAAGTCCGGCAAAGGCGCCGATATCAAATCTGATCCTGCCAGTTACCAGGTTAAAAAGGACTGCCAGCAACACCAACCAGGACACAGCTTGATCCCATGACAGAGACATTGAGATCTTCACCTCGCTTGAGCTACTGCTATCTTAATGATAATCGATTTTTCTCCCATGAGTCTGTCCAATTTTGCCATACTGCAGGAACGACGCTAACATGATTCTATCAGCAGCGACAAATGGTATTTAATGTTAATTGGTTACACCCATAATCGTTCAATGATAGAATATAATTGTACCCCACCTAACGTTTGCCTTTGATATGGATTAGGAAACTTTCGGGAAAAGTCGGGTTTAACGAAGGAATTCGAATCGATCCACTTTTTATGCAAACCAGCCTGCCATGCAACTGTTACTTCTGCCTTATATTCAGGCTGGTCAGAGATTTCAAGCAAATAGAAAGGGAGGTTACAATATGGAATTCAAACAGGTATATATCCCTGGTTTAGCCCACTGCTCATATGTAATCGGCGGCCGCCATGAATGCATCGTGATCGATCCAGCCCGAGATATCCAGCAGTATTTGGATATCGCCGCTTCCTTCAACCTGCCTATCACCGCAATTATCGAGACTCATCTGCATGCCGATTTCATATCTGGACACATGGAGCTGGCTAGTCTTACCGGGGCAACTATCTACGTTACCAAGCAAGCGCATGCGGCCTATGATCATCATGGATTGGATGATGGGGAGATTATCACCATCGATACCCTGCAGATAAAGATGATCGATACGCCTGGACATACTCCAGACTGCGCCATTTATGTGGTTTCAGATTTGGAACGTGGACCCATCCCAGCCCTGGCTTTCACTGGCGATACGCTGCTGATCGGTGATGCAGGGCGCCCTGACCTTTTCCCGGACATAAAATTCGAGCTGGCTGCCGACCTGTATAATAGTCTGCGCAAGGTGGAGATGATCGGCGACCAGGTGGAAGTATATCCTGCCCACGGAGCTGGTTCTCTATGCGGCAAAAGCCTGTCATCCAAATTATCCTCTACGATTGGCACCGAGCGGCTGTACAATCAGGCCCTGCTCATTCATCCCCGGGAAGCTTTCATCAAATCTTTCCTGGAAGGCATGCCGGAAGCTCCCGACCATTTCAGCCGCTGCTCAGAGATCAACCGCCGTGGCCCCGCCCTCCTTTCAACCCTGCAGCAGCCAGCAGGATACAATCCTTTTGAGTTCCTGCAGCTGGTGGAAGCTGGCCATTTGGTGGTCGACACCCGCGACCAGCTCCCTTTTGCGGCCGCTCACATACCAGGCGCCTACGGGTTGAGCCTGAAGGGCAATTATGCAACTTTCTCGGGTTGGGTACTGCCCCCCGATCTGCCGCTTCTGCTGGTCCTGG
>CAZYGL010000205.1:0-3545 GCA_964647335.1 uncultured Syntrophomonas sp.
GAGGAGGCGAATTATAGTGGAGATCAAGAAAGTAATGGTAATCGGCGCCGGCCAAATGGGCGGCGGAATCGCTCAAGTATCGGCCCAGGCTGGATTTGATGTAGTGCAGTATGACATCAACATGGACCTGGTCGACAAGGGTTTAGCTCTGATCAACAAGAACCTGTCCCGGGATGTGGAGAAAGGCAAGCGGACTGAGGCTGAGAAAGCTGAAATAATGGGCCGGATTAAACCATCCATCAGCCTGGAGGATGCCGCTGACTGCGACCTGATCGTAGAAGCCATCGTCGAGAACTTTGAAATCAAGAAGAAAGTATTCGAAGAACTGGACCGGATTGCCCCGCCTCATGCCATACTGGCTACCAACACTTCGTCACTGCCCATCACCCAGATCGCGGCCTGCACCAAACGCCCCCAGCAGGTCATCGGCATGCACTTCATGAACCCGGTACCGGTCATGAAACTGGTGGAAGTCATCCGGGGATTGGCCACCACCGATGAAGTCTACAAGACCATCGAAGAAGCCTCCATCAAGATGGGCAAAGTACCGGTATGGTGTAAAGACGTACCAGGCTTCATTTCCAACCGGGTGCTGCAGGTCATGATCAATGAAGCCCTGTGGGAACTCTATGAAGGGGTAGCTCCGGCCGAGAACATCGACAACATCATGAAACTGGGCATGAACCATCCCATGGGACCCTGCGCCCTGGCAGACCTGATCGGGCTGGACACGGTCCTGGCTATTTTGAACGTAATGTACACCGGATACGGTGATCCCAAGTATCGTCCTTCTCCCCTGCTCAAACAGTATGTCCAGGCTGGCTGGCTGGGCCGCAAGGTAGGCAAAGGAATCTTTGACTACAAGTAAGATATCGAGCTGGGAAAGGGGGAAGACCGTTGGAATTCGCTAACGTAATCCTGGAAAAAGCCGACCGTATAGCTACCTTGACCATAAATCGCCCCAAGGCCTTGAATGCCCTGAACAAGGATACCCTGCTGGAAATCAAGGCTGCGGTCGAAAATGTGCGCGATGACGACAGCATAGATGTTTTGATTGTCACCGGTGCCGGCGACAAGGCTTTTGTCGCCGGTGCGGATATCACCTACATGCTGGACATCAATGCCATGCAGGCCCGTGAATTCGGCCAGATTGGCCAAGCAGCCTTCAGCCTGATCGAGACCATGTCCAAGCCGGTAATCGCCGCCATCAACGGTTTTACCCTGGGAGGCGGCTGTGAACTGGCTATGGCCTGTGATTTCCGCTTCTGCACGGAGAAGAGCCAATTCGGGCAGCCGGAAGTCAGACTTGGAGTCACGCCTGGTTTTGGCGGCACCCAGCGCCTGCCGCGCCTGGTAGGATTGGGTATGGCCAAAGAGATCCTCTATACCGGAGATAATATCAATGCCCAGGAAGCACTGAGAATCGGGCTGGTAAACAAAATAATACCCGAAGCCGAATTGATGGAGTATGTCAAAAAGATAGCCAAAAATATCTCTGCCCGTGGTGCGATTGCCGTTCGGCTCTGCAAGGATGCGGTCAATGAGGGGATGCAGACTGATATCGACCGGGCTATGAGCATAGAAGCTGACATATTTGGACTGTGTTTTGCCACTGCGGATCAAAAGGAAGGCATGCGTGCTTTCGTGGAGAAACGCAAGGCGGAGTTCACAGGTAAATAAGAGAGGGGTGGAACTTAATGGATTTTTCGTTAACTGATGAATCATTAATGATGCGGGATATGTTCCGCAAATTTGCCAAGAATGAATGTGAACCGATTGCCGCTGAAACCGATAAGACTCACCAATTCCCGATGGAGAACTTCAAGAAGATGGCTGGCTTGGGCTTGACCGGGCTGCCCATCCCCGAGGAATGGGGCGGAGCCGGCGCCACCTATCTGGATTTTGCCATGTTCGTCGAAGAGCTGGCCAAATGCTGTGCATCCACCGCGGTCATCATGAGCGTGCATACCGGACTGGGCTGCATGAGCACCTGGCTCTATGGCGGTCAAAGGGTCAAAGAAAAATATTTGAAAGCTCTGGCTACCGGTGAAATCGTAGGCGCTTATGCGTTGACCGAACCAAACGCCGGATCCGATGCCGCTTCGATCAAGTGCAAAGCCGAAGACAAAGGCGACCACTTCATCATCAACGGCAGCAAGATATTCATCACCAACGGCGGTATCGCCACCACCTACTGCACCTTCGTCAAGAACGATTCCACCCAGGGTCCTGGCCGTGGCATCACCTGCCTGCAGATCGAGAAAGACACCCCCGGTTTCACCATGAGCAAGCCGGTCCAGAAGATGGGCATGAACGGTTCTCCCACAGTGGAACTATATTTTGAAAACGTCAAGGTTCCCAAAGAGAACATGCTGGGTGAACAGGGCAAGGGCTTCGAAGTAGCCATGGGCCTTCTGGCCGGCGGCCGGGTCACCATCGCTGCTCAAGGTCTGGGCATCGGTGAAGGCGCCCTGGAATACACCACCCAGTACATCAAGGAAAGGCAACAGTTCGGCAAACCGCTGGCAGCCAACCAGGGGGTCCAGTTCATGGTGGCCGACATGGCTACAGCTCTTGATGCCGCCCAGATGCTGGTCTATCGGGCAGCTTGGCTCAAGGACAATAAGCTGCCTCATAACAAGGAAGCTTCCATGGCTAAGAAGTTCGCCACCGATACCAGTATGGAAGTCTGCACCAACTGCGTCCAGCTGATGGGCGGATACGGCTACTGCAGCGAATTCCCGGTTGAGCGGATGATGAGAGACGTCAAAATTACCCAGATCTATGAAGGATCGAACCAGATCCAGCGGATGATCATCGGCCGCGAAGTAATCGGCAAGTGGTAAGCAATTAGATTTGCGGTTCCTGTCGGTTTAGATTGTTTTCCGGCAGGAGCCGCATTATATAAACCACTTCACAGACAAACACCGCGTCCAGCAGATATTTTGGACAAAATGCTAAAAGAGGAGGAGGTTGATCAAATCGATCACTGACAGGCAGCATTGGTTGCGGTTTCCCCTGGCAGGTAAAACGTGTGCTGGCGGGACTGTGCTGTCTGACCTGTCGCACAGAAAGAGAAACTCTATTGCTGGCGTTCTAGGAGGGAAAAACCGAAAAAAAGGAGGAGGTAGATCAATGGGTAAAATTAACAAGATTACACTCAAAGAAGCTGCCAATCTAATTAAGGACGGTGACATGCTATCCTTCAGCGGGTTCACGATCTGGCGCCGCCCCATGGCTTTGATCTATGAATTGGTGCGTCAGCAGAAGAAGAACCTGCACCTGTTCGAAGTGAACGGGGGGACCCACACCGAAGTGCTGGCTGGAGCAGGCTGTGTGAAGATGTGGGAATCCTGCTGGGTCGGCCATGAGCTGTATGGAAAACTCGGTGAATCCGTGGCTCGCGGCCAGGTTGAAGGAACGATCCTGGTCGAAGATTACAGCCATGCACAGTGCGTAGCCAGACTGCTGGCTGGAGCATACGGTCTTCCCTTCTTCCCCACTGCCCTGTCCATGGGCACCGATATACTGAACCCCAAATTTGA
>CAZYGL010000206.1:0-3544 GCA_964647335.1 uncultured Syntrophomonas sp.
AGACCGCAAAGAACTGAAACTTGGCCAGACCTTGATGCGGCACTGGGAAATCGTGGCTGCAGAGCGGTATGCCTGCCAGCGCGAAATATGCCAGCATCATGAGAAATGCTTTCGCATGAAGATGCTTAAATCCTTGGCTAAAGCGGACCTCATCGTAACCAACCACGCCATGCTCCTCACCGATTTGATGATGGATAATAGCATCCTGCCTGAATATGATCATCTCATAATTGATGAAGCGCACAACTTCAATAAAGAGATGTTTGATCAACTAGCCTTAAGATTCTCCCATTTCGATTTCCTGCACCAGCTGCAGCGCCTGGTAGTAAGAGACCGGCGCTCCAAACGGGGATACCTCATGCATCTGGCTGC
Organism: uncultured Syntrophomonas sp.; assembly: GCA_964647335.1. Taxonomy (GTDB): domain Bacteria; phylum Bacillota; class Syntrophomonadia; order Syntrophomonadales; family Syntrophomonadaceae; genus PHAA01. Next base: position 373 of record CAZYGL010000206.1, read on the forward strand.
AAATTACCCGGAAATGAAATCCAACCTTGATGAAACGGGGGCCCTGGCTGAAACCCTCATAAAGTCCACCGGAGAGCTTTTTGCCTGTTTTGACAGGTGCATGAACCGGGAGCAGGAATATAACCTGGTCCGGATTCTTGATGGTGATGACCTGGACAGTGATTGGCTGGCCCAAGCCCTGGCTAAATACAGGGATGACTGGAAACCTCGCCTGGAGGCCTTGCTGGCTCGTTTCGGGCCAATGCTCGACGTAGTGGAGAATCAGGAAGCCCTGGAACTGGCTGCCATCCGGGACATCCTTTCAGAAATGGACGAGGTTATGTTCGTCATCATGGCGGAAAAACTGAATCTTCACAACAGCCTGACCTGGGTAGAATTCTCCGAGGGGCACGCTGCGGTCCTGTGTGCTGCTGACGTGGAGAGCAATCAGCTGCTGGACAAAAAACTCTACCAGCACCTGCGTACCTTGGTAATGGTCTCGGCTACCCTGACCGTGGAGGAAAGTTTTGACGCCCTTTTGGAACGCTGCGGCTTAAGATCGTATGCCGAGGCAGGCAGGGTGGAAATGTTGCTTGAGCATTCACCTTTCGATTACCGGGAGCAGGCCGGATTCTATTTGATCGATGATTTGGGCGAACCCAGCAGCCCAGGTTTCACTCAGGCTGTAATCCAGGTTTTACAAGAGATATTCTTGGCCCAGCGAGGTCAGACCATGGTCCTGTTCACATCCCGCAAACAACTGGAGGAAACAGCCCAGAAGATGCGTCCGTTATGCGAGGCTCAAGGCCTGAATCTCCTGGTCCAGCACACTGACGGGGAATTTGCGAGTCTGGTGAATGAGTTCTCCAGCCACCCCAACTCCATATTGATGGGAGTCGAGACTTTCTGGGAGGGCGTAGATCTCAAAGGAGATATGCTAAAATACCTGGTCATCGTCAAACTGCCTTTTAGAGCCCCTTCTGATCCATACTGCCGTGCCTGGGAAAAGCACTACCTGCGCCAGGGGCAAAACAGCTTTTCCCGTTTTATGCTTCCAGATGCAGCCCTGCGTTTCAAGCAGGGAGTGGGGCGCTTGATCCGCAGTGAAACAGATCGGGGAGCAGTGGTGGTATTGGACAACCGCTTGGTGAGCAAGAGTTACGGACGCGTTTTCCGCAGGAGCATACCGCTGCAGCAACTGCTGCTGGTGCCAGGGGCTCAGATAGGATCTTGCCTGGATCAGTGGGGCTGAGGCAGCTTTCGCCGCAGGGTAAGATAAGGCCACCGGCAGGGGGTCTGGTGCAGGTGCACTGTAAGTATTCGTGCCGGGTAGGTTTATGAGAATAAATGTGCAAAAAATCACAATAAATAGTCGCAAATTGCGACTATAATTTAATATTAGAGGCACTGCTAGGTGTCTCAATTTGATATTCAGGCCAGGTTGGTCCTTGAAATCATCAGCAATTGCGACGGCAGGCGGGAATCCAGAAGATTAATCCAGGTGAGGGTTGGCAAGAGGAGGCTGATTTGATGGGAGAACCTAAGAATGAGATTTTCATGGAAATACTGGATGGCATCCTGGAGAATCCCTATATAGGCATTATCCTGGTCGACACTGAAGGCAATATCAACAAAGTCAACAAAACCTACCTTGAAATATTGGGCCTCACTGAAGAAGATGTGATCGACAAGCATGTGCTTGATATAACTCCTCATTCACGCCTGCCCGAGGTGCTGAAGACCAAGGAGGTTCACCTGGCGGACCATTGGCCGGTGAACAATCACGACACCATTGTTTTCCGCATGCCGCTATATAAGGATGGGAAATTGATAGGAGCAATGGGCCAGAGTCTGGTGCTGGACGCAGCCGGGGTCAAGATCCTGTCCAAAAAACTGCGGGAACTGGAAGGTGAATTAGCGGTTTATAAGGACGTGGTCAACAGTATCTACCGGTCGAAGAACAGTTTTGACAATATTGTGGGCGAGGATACCAAGTTGCAGGCGGTCAAGTCCATTGCCGAGCGGGCCGCCTACACAGGATCCACGATATTGCTCCGCGGTGAGAGCGGTACTGGCAAGGACCTTTTCGCCAATGCTATTCATAAAGCCAGCCCCAGGGCGGATCAACCCTTCATCCGGGTCAATTGTGCGGCTCTGCCTGATCAACTCCTGGAATCAGAGCTTTTTGGCTACGAAGAAGGTGCTTTCACAGGGGCGCGCAAGGGCGGTAAACCCGGAAAATTCGAACTGGCTAACCGCGGCACCATATTTCTGGATGAGATCGGCGACATGCCTTTGACCATGCAGTCCAAACTGCTCATTGTGCTGCAGGAACGTGAAGTTGAAAGGGTCGGGGGCACAAAGCCCATTGCTGTGGATGTACAGGTAATTGCAGCCAGCAACCGGCCCCTTGAGGATATGATCAAAAAGGGCAAGTTCAGGGAAGACCTTTATTACCGCCTCAATGTGGTCTCACTGGAGGTTCCGCCCCTGCGGGAGCGTTCCCGGGATATCGGTTTGCTGGCCAATTATTTGGTCCCGAAACTAAATCAGCGCTTACATTCTTCAGTGGAGTCAATATCCCCCGAAGCTACCAATTTGCTGTGCAATTATGACTGGCCCGGCAACGTAAGGGAACTGGAGAATCTGTTGGAAAGGGCCATGAACCTGGCTGATTTGAATCAGCAGAAGACGCTGGATATTGAGCATTTCCCGTCACTTTCCCGGTTGGTCACCCCTGTTCCGGCAGAAGTTGCGTTCACAGACCACCTGGGGGATGCAGTTGAACAGGTAGAAATGGAGACCATACGGAGAGTGCTGGCCAAGACCAATAACAACAAAGCCAAAGCTGCAAAAATACTTGGCCTCAACAAGTCGGTGCTATATAGAAAATTGTACAAATATGGTCTGATTTCTAATAGTGACCTAGATCGGGTTGAAATTTGAGGATAATGGTTGCAAAATGATACTCTTTTTTGCTTGATATAACAACTGTTTTCATGTAATTAACCAAAAACCAGTCGCAAAATGCGACTATGTAATAATATGGTTACAATAGAATTATTCGCCGTATTTTCGAAAACCCGAAAATACGGCATTTTTATTGGTCTCGGTTAAATAAAATATATTGGCATGATTGTTGCAATATTGCATTGTTAAAAGCAAGAGAAGGAGGGTAGTTGTTAAAATAATT
>CAZYGL010000207.1:0-3537 GCA_964647335.1 uncultured Syntrophomonas sp.
TCGTCACTGATTTCCAAAACGTGAACCGTGCCAGATGTGATCCGGGCTGCCGGCATAGCGAAGACTCCGCTCCCCGCACCGATATCAGCCATGGTCAGACCATCCCGCAGGCCAATTCTTAAAAGGGTCCTGACCGGATCGAGTTCCTGGATCCTGTCTGGATTCTCGAGTTTTCTTATCTGATGGTGCTGCATATCTCTCCCCTGCTTCCATTAAATCCTTATTTGACCAACACCGCTGACCAAGCCAAACCAAGACGATGACCCTAGTTTGGGTTTTCATATTACTTCAATCCAATTATATGTTATGCAAGTCTGTTAGTGACAAATAATGCAAAGTATTGAGTAGCGTTCGGGCAAGGACTATACTCGAAATAGATGAATGATAAGCCAAACGGTAGCAATGAATGCGAGGCACATTTGGACGCTTATCCTCGCAGGAGCTAGTGGCGTAACCGACCTGTGGGTCGGTTTTTGTGTTTTCACCATTCATGATCCGAAACTGACAACAGAGATCAGCGGTTGAACTGGTGAAGGGAGGTACTGTGCTATGAAGAAAATCACCGCTTTTATCGGCAGTGATCGCAAAAAGGCAACCTATCAGGCAGTCCAGGAATTCGAAAAAGCCTTGCGGCAGTATGGTGAAATCGAATTCGAGTATGTGTTCCTTAAGGATTATAATCTTGGGTTTTGCCGTGGTTGCTTGACCTGTCTGAATTATGGGGAAGAACTCTGCCCTTTGCATGATGATCGCGACCTCCTTCTGGAGAAGATGACGCGCTCAGATGGAATCGTTTTCGCCAGCCCTACTTACGCTTTTCATGTTTCGGCCCGCATGAAGAACCTCCTGGACAGACTCGCTTTCGTTTACCACCGGCCCAGGTTTTTCGGCAAGGCTTGTACTGCCATAGCTACCCAGGGTTTTATGGGGGGCAAGGAGGTGCAAAAATACCTGGAAGAGATCGGTGAGACCTTTGGTTTCAGTATCTCGAAGGGGTGTTGCCTGACCACCTTGGATCCAATGACCGAAAAACAAGCCCGCCTTTTAACTGAAGAAACGAGCAAGACCGCAGTAAGATTTTATCAGCAGCTCATGCAGCCATCCAGTCCATCGCCTTCTTTGTATAGACTTATGATTTTTCGCATAGCCAGGACCTATATCCAAACATTGGACGAAAAATATCGAGATTATCACTATTGGAAAGAGAACGGCTGGTTCGAATCTGATTACTATTATCCAGTTAATTTGGGATTGGTGAAAAAGACCCTGGGGCATTTCTTCGACTTTCTGGGACGGTTAAGGGTGAAAAACGGATGATATGTTACTCCTGGCGGAGATCCTGGCTTGACCGAACGGAATACATACTAGCGATCAACTATTCAACCGAGGATGGATCCCGGTAAGGATCAACATGGACATTGACCCTGGTATACTGGAATTCTTCCCACATATCTCTTTTCAGAAAACCAATGAGCTCATGTGTCTCCTTGACAGAAAGATCCGGATCCACTGTAATGTGGAAATCGATATGCTTCATATTGCCTGATTTTCTGGTCTTCAGCTTGTGAAAATCACGGAACCTATCACTGTATCGGTTGATAACAGCCACTATTCGGGCTTCTTCTTCGTCGGTCAACTTGGTATCCAACAGAAAGTTCACTGCGTTGCTGCACAGCTCCCAGGCTTCCTTTATGATTAATAAGGCTACCAGGATAGCCACAATAGGGTCAAGGATCGTAAGACCGGTGAGCTTGATCAGCAACAAGCCCAGGGCCACACCCAAAGAGGTGTAAACATCGGTTTTCAAGTGCAGGGCGTCAGCTTCCAGGGCCATAGAATCTTCTTCTCTGGCAACCTGATATAATTTTCGTGAAACGAGCACATTGACCAGAGCCGCTCCTAACATCACTCCGATCGCGACGGTCGTCTGTTGTATCTCAACCGGGTGATAAATTTTTTCAACAGCTTCCTTGATAATGAGTCCCGCTGCAATAAAAATGAGTACTCCTTCAGCTATACCAGAAATGTTCTCGATTTTGCCATGACCATAGGGATGTTCTTTGTCAGCAGGTTTAGCTGATGTTCTGACAGAATAAAATGCGATAAATGAAGCCACCAGGTCCATTCCTGAATGGATCGCCTCGGAAATTATACTTACCGATCCGCTCAATATCCCTGCAATCACCTTAAAGGTGATCAGGGTTGTATTGGATACAATCGATAAAAGAGCTACTCTGGTCTTTCTATCCCAGTTCTTCATCAGCATTACCTCCAATTTTTAGGATTCCAAGGACATACTTATCCTAAAAAAAACACCTGTGAAACATTTTACTGTCCCACAGATGCCTATCTGCTGCCGTTTCCAGCCCAGCCCCACGAATCCTTTCAGATTCATCGCCTGCTCAGTTTGTTGAAAAGATTAAATTATAAACCTAAATAGGATTTCTAATATTTTATGGTCTGAAACCGTTTGTGTCAAACAAATTTCCAGAGAATTTTGCATCGCTTGTTGGGCAACATCCACTAAAATGCTTGCCACCACCGTGGATTCAAAGGGCGTATCGTCGTTGTTGAGCCACGGATTTTCATAATCTATTTGGCACTAGTGAATGTAATACATCCTTGAGTTTTCTTTTTTTCTTTGTTATTATTTTTCAAGGATTCTTTGAATATTTTCTATTGGATCAGCATATAGTAACAGAGGAGGAGTAACAATGTCTCAAGTTAATATCCAAGGAGAAACGTCGGTGCTAAAAAAACGCATCTCGGTATCTCAGAAGCGCCAGATAACCATACCGATTGAGTTTTACAACAGAGTCGGCATTGATAAGGAAGTAGAATGCTATGTGCAGAACAATGCTATTGTGATCCGTCCTGTTCGGGAAAGCAGCGGAGAATTTGATGAACAAATCCTGGCCGATTTAATTGCCCAAGGTTTTTCAGGATCAGACCTACTGGAGAAATTTAAAGAGACCCGCCGCCAAATCCGTCCGGCTGTGGAACGCTTGCTTGGTGAAGCCCGTCTTGCTGCTCAAGGTAAAGCACCAAGTAATAGCTATGAAGAGGTCTTTGGCTCGGAGTCAGAATGATGGCCAAACTTATCATTTTTCCTCCCGCCGCTCGCTATCTAAAAAAGCTAAGAGAGAAGCCGCTCAAGGACAAATTCCAAGCTGCTATTGATCAGCTCCTTTTGGATCCCTATTTTGGCGAACCCCAAAGTGCTGATCTTAGCGGTATATATTGCTGTGATATCTTTCACAACAAAACCAGCTATGAGTTAGCCTACACCGTTATTGAAGAAGATGAAGCTACAGTGGTCGTTATACTTGCGGGTGCCCGTGAAAACTTCTATGAAGAGCTGAAGCGGTATATGAAATAATTTAATCCCTACCCACAAACTTGTTTTACCTATTTGGCGACGAGCAGCAAAAAAGAGGCCCAACTGGAAATTGGCCTCTTTTTTTAAACCCCTAGGTTTCGGTGTTTCTGATGGAGCCGATGGGCGGATTCGAACCGCCGACCTGCTGATTACGAATC
>CAZYGL010000208.1:0-3535 GCA_964647335.1 uncultured Syntrophomonas sp.
GGCGAAAAGGGCAAACCCACCAATTCGGAATTCATCGCCAGAATTGCCGACAAATTGAGGATGGCCAGCAAAGTCAGCTGACCATTTAGATGGCTCAAAATGATAACCTATGACCGTTCAATTGACCGTTCAATCTAAAGCTTTTCGCCGGTCACTACCGGGATCGGCGCGGCCCTGGGACTGAGCCGGGATCTTATTTACCGTAAAAAGACTGAAAAAAATTGATTTAGAGGCCATCTATCGAACCGAACTCAATGGATGAGAGAAGTATTTTTCGTATCTCGGCGAATACCTTACATTGGCCAGCTCGTAAATCTTGCGGCAATACATCTGACTATAACAGTCCAGAATTTGTATCTTCTGAACGTAATTAACGACTTCGTCATATCTTGCGCTGATCTGCATATGGTCAGAATAAATCCTGCAAATATGGGCAAGCTCCGGTTCAGTTTTACAAATCAGATGTTTGGCCGTATCGTCTAGTTGCCAATAACTGTTGATGCGCTTGGCTTCCGCGTCTTCAACAAAGGAATCAATATAGTTGAGTATCATGAAGTGCCTTTTAAATTCGTCTCTGGAAATGGTCTTGAACTTTATCACGTAAGCCAAAAATATTTTGTAGGCAGTTACAATCCGGTCTTTGGGACAGGGCAACCAGGATTGATAACGAACCAGGTTTCTATTCTGGACACCTCGGGCCACTGCGGCTGCATAACCATTTACGATTTCTTCAGCTTCGCGATAATCCATGTCTATCCTCCTCTTCTTAGCCCATTCAACAGCACAGCATACACAGGCATACCAGACTTTCAGACCGGGCTTGATGGTTAATTATGTATCCATTATCTATATTATACATTTAATATCCAAAAAAATGTAAAAAGCAGGCATCAAAATTCATTACTGGGATCAGGCATGGCAAATGAAGATGGTGTTTGCTATAGACCGTTTGATGTTTGGCTTAAGTGCCGGACAGCTTGACTAGCTGAACTCTGATATAATTTAGATATAGAGAAGTAGATCATGACCCTAGTTTTATACTGGATTGCTGCAATTGTGATTACTAATTAAGCGGTTAATTACTAAAAGCAAGGAGGTCAGCAGTATGGCAGAAGTGGTTGATAAAGATGAACAACAAGCAATAGAAGAAGAAATCGAAAAAATTGAAGCAATGGCAGAATTGGATGAAATGGTAGAGAAAATCAAAGAAGAGGAAATGCTGGAAAAGAAGAAAAAAGTCAAACAATATTGAACAACACGTACCGACATCTGCAGCCGGTTTGGAACACCAAGCCGGCAATTTTCTGTCCTGAAGCCGTTTCGACCAGTTATGGCAATCAGAAACCCAGCCAAGGATTGCCGAAGATTAGCAAGATTGATATGGTATGATTATGCTAATTAACAGAGTATTGATTCCCAGGCGGAGCTGATTCTTTGAGCGAGGAGGAATAGACCGGCATGATCAACCGGGAAAGGCTGGTTAACAATTTCATAAAAATGGTGGGGATTGACTCGGTCTCCAAGCAGGAGGGAGCTTTTCGTGACCTGCTGAAGAGCGAGTTCGGGCGCTGGGGATTCCAAGTGATGGAAGACGGAGCGGGTGAGATATTGCAGGGTGAATCAGGCAATCTATTGGTCAAGGTGCCTGGAACCCTGGCTGGAGATACATTATTGTTGGTCACCCACATGGACACCGTTGTTCCCGGTCATAATATCAAAGCGGTTCGAGGTCCAGATGAAATAATCAGGAGTGAAGGTCAGACTATTCTTGGTGCTGATGACAAGGCGGGAGTAGCTGCGATTTTGGAGGCAATAGAGGTGATTATGGAAAACCGGCTGCCTCACCCTCCATTGGAATTGTTGTTTACCGTTAGTGAGGAACAGGGCCTTTTAGGAGCCAAAAATTTCGATTTTACTAATCTGCAGGCCCGCAAAGGCTATGTGTTGGACAGCGGGGGAGCGCCGGGAACCATAGTGACCCAGTCCCCATGCCAGAACGAAATCGAATATCTGGTCAAGGGCCGGGCGGCACATGCAGGAATCAATCCCGAGGATGGCCTGAATGCCATTCAGGTAATGGCCAAAGCCCTGGCAAAGATGCCGTGTGGTCGTATTGACGAGGAAACCACCTGCAACTTTGGGGTAATCGAGGGAGGGATGGCCCGCAATATAGTGGCTTCCAGCTGTAGGGTGAAGGGTGAAGCCCGCAGTTTGAAACGCAGCAAACTCGACCAATTAACAGGACAGCTTGTGGAAATTTTCAACACCGAGGTCACCCGAAATGGCTGCAAAGCCGAAGTCGAAATTAGTCTTTTATATCCGGAGACCACCCTCTTGCCGGATGAGGATGTGGTAAAACTGGCTTTAAGGGCTGCAGAAAGGATAGGACTTGCTACCAGGCTTATCAGCACCGGAGGCGGCAGCGATGCCAGTGTAGTAAACGGCCATAACATACGCTGCGCAAACCTGGGAATAGGTATGAACGCAGTACACAGCACTGAGGAATATATAAGGGTGGAAGATCTGGTGAACGATGCCCGCTGGGTTTTGAGCATCATTGAGGAAGCGATCCAAATATGAATGGGGAGGAATAGGCGAGGATGGATCTGACGGAAAAGACCCTGTCCACCCGGGAAATATATGCAGGCCGGGTAATAAAAGTGAGAGTGGATACAGTCAGCCTGCCGGACGGCAACCAGAGTATCCGGGAAATAGTCGAACATACTGGGGCGGTAGCGGTGCTGGCTGTGGATAATGACAATAACATTGTAATGGCCCACCAGTTCCGCAAGCCTCTGGACCGGGTATTGACAGAAATACCGGCCGGCTCCCTATATGAAGGGGAGGATCCGCTGGCATGTGCCCAGCGGGAACTGGAGGAGGAAACAGGGTTCAAAGCCCGGCATTGGGAAAAAATATTATCTTATTACAGTGCTCCGGGATTCACCAATGAACAGCTGCATATTTATTTGGCTGGCGGACTCTTTCCAGGCCAGACAAATCCTGATCCAGATGAATTCATCGAGACCGAGTTGGTGCCGTTGGAGAAAGCCTACCGCATGATTTTTTCCGGGGAGATTGTCGATGGCAAAAGCATAATCGCCATCCAATATCTTGCCTCCAGGCGGCTGCAATCCCTCCCGGACATGTAGACCGAATCGTTGGGAGCGAACATGAAGACATCTTTGCAGAGCGGAGCCGATAGGATCAAGACCGCAGATCCATTGGCACCATACTATGCTGACCTGCATATCCACATCGGCAGCGCCTTGGGCAAGGCCGTGAAAATAACTGCTTCCCGGAACCTGCAGTTAAAGACGATAATCTTTGAAGATGCCCCGCGGAAGGGCTTGGACATAGTTGGGATTGTTGATGCAGGCAGCACTCTGGTCATAAGTGAACTGAGGAAAATGTTAGCCGAGGGCGATTTGACCGAAATTCCCCAGGGGGGCTGCCTCGCGCGCAACGGTATCCTTGTAGTTTTGGCAAGTGAGATAGAAAGCCGGGAGGGAGTCCACCTGGTCTCCTACCTTCC
>CAZYGL010000209.1:0-910 GCA_964647335.1 uncultured Syntrophomonas sp.
AAAAGTTCAGGACCCGGAGGTCTCCCGCTCCTTTTTATACCTGGCCGAAGATGAACTCAAACACCAGATGATGCTGAGATCTTGTCTGCAAACCTTGATGAAAGACCAGGATGAGGTGATAGACCCATCAATATGGATTACTGCTGAATCCCCCCGGATTTTTACCGGGCCCAACGCTCCTCATGAATTCAGGGAAATGGAGATATCGGTATATCATATTGCCATCCTGATGGAAAAGGCTTCGATCGACTTTTACCGTCAAGCTGCCTCAGCGACTAAATCCAAAGCCGCCAAGAGTCTTTACGAATTCCTTGTCAATTGGGAGATTGGGCATCTGGATGCCATGGAGAAGATCTACGATAGGCTTACTGAGGATTGGTGGGATAAGCAGCATTTTTCCCCGGCTTAACCGACACGATTCAAATGGGTAATGCACTTATGAAATGTAATATGTTATAATAATCTTTGCTTTGGGGGCGTGGCTCAGCTGGGAGAGCACCTCGTTCGCAACGAGGGGGTCAGGGGTTCGAATCCCCTCGTCTCCACCAGAATCCTACCATCTATTGATAAAATGAATTTTATCGATAGGTGGTTTTATTTTACCCGAAGAACCTTGATTTAACGCATTGGTGCGGCCTGGCTTTTATCAGTTTATGTCACATTTTAAAACGGTCTTAGTTGGATAGAGGTCGTAAACCTTGTGATCTTAATATACCACCAGTTTATCAAACCAAAAAAGCTTGAGAAGAGCAAAAAAATCGATTGATATTTTTACTCAGAATTGGCATTGTACCAACCTAATGAAGCCACCCCCTGCATTGCCTGGGAGACAATTAGCCCGGAGTTCACAGTTTCCAACAGGACACAACCTTCAATGATGGCAAATACCAGAGAAGCAATCTGCGTCTTA
>CAZYGL010000209.1:920-3527 GCA_964647335.1 uncultured Syntrophomonas sp.
AAGCTGGGCCCGATTATCTTCCTGCTCCACTTTCAATACAGTGGCGATCCACTCATAAAAATCGGCGAATATCTGCCGGGCAGTGTTAAGAAAAAACTCGTCCCCGCCGGCCGCAGCTGCCGCCATTTCAAGAGCCAGACGGGTATATGGACGTACGCTGGGATCATTGACCATTGCCGCCAAAAATGGAACAAGCTCGTGGAAAGGCATTGATTGTGTTCGGGCGCTGTCAAGTAAAGCAGTGAGTCGTCTTTCCACAAGAGACAGTGCAGCTCCGATAATATCATCCTTATCGACGAAGTAGTGAAGTAGCATACGATCGCTCATGCCGGCTGAAACTGCCATCTTGCGCAGGCTGGCCTCTTTGAGACCATGTGTCAGCAAATGGTCGGCAAGTAGTTCAATAATAGCATCCCTTCTATTTTCCGTTTTTTTCATAAAGGCTCTTTCCTTCCGCTTGACTTTTACTGTAGCGGTCGCTACACTTAAACTGTAGCGACCGCTACAGTAATATTTTAAGTCTAAAGGGTATTTTATGCAAACAGCTGTCGTCGATCTGGAAAACCTTACATGCCAAGGAGGTATATTTATGAAAGCATTTCGGATTCTTTTGGTTGTGATGACAATTTGGATTGTAGGTTATACGAGCCCTGTAGTTATGAATTATGGTCTCAACTTCTTTCCGCAGTTTTTTGGAGATATGGCAGCTATGACTTGGGCCGGACAGTTCAATTCCGATTTCATCTGCTTTTTACTACTGAGTGGATTATGGCTCGCTTGGCGCCATCAGTTCACCCCTGGTGGTATTTTTCTGGGAATTATGGGCTTCTTTGGCGGGATCAGTGTGCTAGCACCGTATCTGTTAATTATCAGTTTCCTGGCAAAGGGCGATGTTCCCGAGATTTTACTAGGCAAGAGCAGAGCGAAGCCTTAGTTTGTGGTGCACAGTCCATTGGATTAACGACCGGTCATAAATAATAGGTGGGTGGGGGAAAAGAATGACAAGACTGAATCCGGAGCACATCAACAGGATACTTGAGCTGGTTAACAACGCACCTTATTTTAAGCTATTATCCATGGAAATATGCGAAATCAGGGAAGGATACGCGCGGGTGGAGGTTGATCTTGAAAGGAAGCATTTGACTCCCTTTGCCACAGTACATGGAGGTGTCTATGCTTCGCTGCTTGATACAGCATGCTACTGGGCATGTTACGGGGAACTGGACGAGGATGCTGGATATGTTACTATTGACATTAACTCATCTATGCTGGGAGCTAGCAATTCGGGCCGCTTGATAATCGAAGGCCGCAGTATCAAAATCGGTAAAAGCGTATGTATGTCTGAAGCAACAATGACTAACGAAGCCGGAAGGCTGATCGCTCATGGGGAGTCAAAAATGTTGGTGACCCATGGTATGCAAACCATAGCTAGCGCGGTTGAAGCAATGTGTAAGGAGCCTTTGCCCAAGAAATTCATTTAAATCCGGCAACAAATAGGCGAGAAGGCCAGGAACAACAGCGTTGGACAAAAGTCCCACTGGCTTGCACGCGTCTGACGAAAATGCACACCTATATTTGAAATCTTTAAAAGATTACCGCAGGGGTGTGCATTGTATGATATTGACGTAGGGTAGCAAGATTATCTTCCATCTGCTGATAAAAGTGATTTTAACAGTGGGTGGTTTTTTGTTTCCTAATTAACTCAGCTGCTTCATCAACTAAAAAGCTATGAAAATAGAGCCCGGTCCACCGTGGGTCCCCAGCGTTGAACCTATCCCGGAAATAATTATTTCATATTCCGGCTGGTAGCGTTCCTTGATCAAGCCGGCCATCTCTTGAGCATCCTCGATACAGTCCAGATGGCTGATACCTATGATTCTTTGCGATACATTATCTCCTGCCCTCTCCCCTATCAAATCTATCAGTCTATTGAGGGCTTTCCTCTTTCCCCTTACCTTCTCAAAAATCTCCGGAACACCGTTGTCGCTCATTCTGATAATAGGCTTTATATTGAGAAAACTGCCTGCCATTCCCTCGTACTTGCCCAGGCGCCCGCCTTTGACCAGATTTTCCAGTGAATCAACCATCATGAACATTTCCGTGTTCTTTCTGAGTTCGTTTAATCGCATGCTAATCTCTTCCATAGCCAGGCCTTGCCTTATCATTTCAGCGGTTTTGATAATCAGGATACCTGTACCCAAAGATATAGAAAGACCATCGTATATCGTGATACGCTCGGTCTTCAGCATTCCAGCCGCAAGATGCGCACTCTGGTACGCGCTGCTCAGAGCCGATGATATAGAAAAGAAGATTATCTGGTCAGCGGATGAAAGACCCTTTTCGAATGCAACCATCAGGGTGCCAGGATCCGGGGCGGCAGTTTTAGGCAAAGCCTTTGAATTTAGCATTTTCGATGAGAACTTTTCGGATGTTATCTCAAATCTCTCCAGAAAAGTCTCTCCGTCGTCAAAACTCACTTTAAAGGGCACCAAACCGATACCCAGTTTTTCCACATAGTGCTGAGGAAGATCGCATGAAGTGTCGGCTATTATTTTGATGGACATTATGCAAAAATCACCCTTTCGTCATTCTACTACTGCTTTTTTG
>CAZYGL010000210.1:0-3506 GCA_964647335.1 uncultured Syntrophomonas sp.
CATTTCGGTGAGACGGGGGTGGATTTCGGCCATGGTTCATCACCTCGCTTCTCGGGTGCCGGTTTTGAGGCTGTCGTGCGGGGACTGAATTTCTGCATAAAAGCTTTATATGCCAAGAAGGCCATGTATACATCCAACTTGCTGGCTACTTCAAACGGTGAATGCATGCTCAGGAGGGCTACCCCGCAGTCGACCACTTCCATGCCATAATGCGCCAGATACTTGGAGACAGTACCTCCTCCGCCAATATCTACTTTGCCTAGTTCACCTACCTGCCAGATGACTCCAGCCTCGTCGAACAACTGGCGTATCTTGGCTATAAATTCAGGATTGGCATCGTTGGAGTCGGATTTGCCGCGGGAACCTGTGTATTTAGTCAAAACCACTCCCTGCGACATGAAAGAGCAGTTCATCTTTTCAAAAACTTCCGGATAATTTGGATCAACTGCGGCATTTACATCGGCCGAAAGGGCATGGGATGAAGATAGCGCCTGGCGAAGGGAATAATACTCATTTTTACCCGCTTTGTGCATGATCTCGGCCACCATGTTCTCGATCATCAGAGATTTCAGTCCGGTATTGCCGGCACTGCCAATCTCCTCTTTATCCACGAACAGGCAAATAACTGTTCTAGCCGGCGCATCGATCTCCAGGGCGGCCTGCAATGCTGTATAGGCACACACCCGGTCATCCTGGCCGAAAGAGCCGACCATGCTGCGGTCCATTCCTACCTCTCTGGCAGGATATGCTGGGACCAACTGCAGTTCTGCGCTGACCAGATCATCTTCCTCAATACCATACCTGTCCTGCAGCAGAGTCATAACAAAGGCCTTGATGAGATCCTCTTCCCGCTGGACTTGAGGGCGGGTGCCGACCAGGGCATTCAAACTCTCGGCATTTACTGCTTCAGACATCTTCTTTTCCATCTGGTCTTTGGCCAAATGGGGCAGCAGGTCGGCGATGGTAAAGACCGGATCATCAGCCTTCTCACCTACCAGTACATGTTTCACCTGCCCGTCTTTTTTGACGATCACCCCATGGAGCGCAAGGGGCATGGCCGGCCACTGATATTTCTTTATCCCCCCGTAATAATGGGTCTTGAGCAGGGCCATTCCGTCAGCTTCATACAAAGGCCTGGCTTTGAGGTCCAGGCGCGGTGTATCGACATGGGAAACCACCAGATTGAAGCCTTCTTCCAGCGGCTGGGTACCCATTATCACCAGGGCTGCCACTTTGTTTTTACTGGTTATGATTATTTTTTCACCGGGCTGGGGCACATCGATTTTATCCAGGGTTTTAAAACCCTTATCCAGGGCAGCTTTACTGATCTGTTCAACGGCTTCTCTTTCCGTCTTGGCCGCGGTCAGGAAGTCTATGTATCCGCTGCAAAAATCATATGCAGCCGTGATCTTGGCTTCGTCCAGTTTTCCCCAACCACTGCGATCCTTTTTCTTGCCCTCTTCTCCCATGCTATTTTCCCCTTTCTTAACCCGCCTAATTTAATATGCGATTCAACCCTTTAGAACCATCCCTCGATTAAAACCTGCAACCACCTGTAACTGTCCAGCAAGTACGGCAGCAATACCGAACCTTGCATCAGTTTGACCGCTGGAGCGGCAACCTTTATCCCCATTTTTGCGGCCATATCCAGGGGCCCGGCCAGGATTCCGGCCAGCACCACCATTATGAGGACGTTTTGGGTCAATATTACAGCTATCCCCCCGGGGCGATTGATTCCTCCCAGCATCCAGCGGGGCAGAGATCTTTCCAGGATCAAGCAGAGCAGGATGATCAACTGGCTGCTCACTAAATATAGTACCAGAAAACAAACCGCCGCGACGAGCAAATAGGCAAACTCCGAGATTTTCTGGTGCATTGAAGCCATACCATTTTGTACTATCGGCAAGGTAGTGATCCAGGAAGACGGATTTTCAGCTCCAGCCGACACAACCAGCTTTTTCTCCAAGAAATTGGCCAAATCAGTTATCATCCCGTACCGGGCCTGGAGATAATCGGCTGCCTCAGTCCGGAACAACATGGCCACAATGATCCCGGCTACGGTACTTACAATTCCAGCTATCGCGCCGATAAATCCCTTTTGGTAGCCGATCACCAGGCTGGCCAATGTCACTGTCAAGATTACCAGATCCAGCAGGTTGCCTTGCATAAAAAAATCCCTCCGTGTTCAACTGGATATAATTTCTCCATATTCCCTTAAGCTCCTGCTCACCCGCTGGTTTTGTGCGCCCTCTTTTGTCCTCCTTTGCAGCAATTTCAACAAATAGGGGCTCTTTCACTGCCTAATTTTTATTGTACACTTAATATAAGGAGGGTGATAGGAATGCATATCCGCGTGAGGCAATTTTTATCGGGATTGTTGGCTGCTCTGCTAGTTATTTTGAGTTGCCCCCAAGTTGGATGGGCTGCAACCTCGACCGAAATTCCTCTGGAACAATCGATCCAGGTCGTGCGCGATAACTTCACGGTGCCAGCAGACTTCACCGATTTCAAGTCCAGTTTCAGCCAATCGGAAACAGGCAACATCTGGTACTTGGTTTGGAGTCATCCTGATCCGGGGAAAGGCAATTTCACAGCGCAGGTTGATGCATCCACCGGCGAGGTCATCTCCATGAATACCTGGAATCCTACAATCAAGCCTCAAAGCCGTATCCCGGCCATTTCCTGGCCTGAAGCTCAGAAAATTTCCGCCGAGCTGCTGCAGCGTCTTATTCCCAATCGGATTTCTTACTTGGAATTACTTGAAGATGTTGAACCCTTGCCGCTCACTTCCGATGGTCCGCCTATTTATACCATAAACTGGCGCAGGATTGCTAATCAAATCCCCGTGGAGGGAATCGGAGCCTGGGTCGCGGTCAATGCTGGCAATGGTCAGGTGGAGGGATATAGTCTCAACTGGTCCCCATTGAGTATCCCTGATCCGCAGCGGATCATAAGTGCAGCGGATGCCGGCGCCCGTTTCGAAAAAGAGGGCTTGATCAAACTCCAATATGTTGAGCCAAGCATATACTTCCCCATGGACACAGGACTGGATCAGCGTCAACCCCTGCTGGTTTATCGCCTTGACCATCCTTCCGGTGGGGCTTTGGATGCTTTTACCGGCGACCCGGTGATTCCCGAATATGACATATGGTTTAGCGGCGGGGCTGCTGACGGCAAAGGCGGCGCTCTACAATCTGCCGTTCCCAGCGCGCCCCCACCATTGACTCCAGAGGAACAGGCGGAAATCATCAAAATAGCAGGGCTGATCAGCAGCGAACAAGCCGCTGGAATCATCAGGCAATGGGCTAAACCTGGCGATGGTTTGGTGCTGCGCTCGGCTAATCTGGATCAGGATTGGCAAAATCCAGATCGACGCATCTGGAGTGTGAGCTGGTCTTCCGCGTCCAGCGCGAGTAATAATCAAAACAGTTATCTTTACGGGAGGGTGGACGCCAAGAGCGGTGAACTGCTCAGTTTCAGCCTGGGTCTTCCATCTGCTGTCCAAT
>CAZYGL010000211.1:0-1526 GCA_964647335.1 uncultured Syntrophomonas sp.
ACAAACCGCTTCTTTGATGCTATAGGAGCGGTTTGTTTATCGAGCAAGTCATGAACATATATTTTTCTGAGTTTGCAAACCTTAAGCCTCTTTTGTTGGACCCTTTAAGGCGCTGATAAGTGCTTCAGCCATTTGTGAGCAGGCCGAATTGGATCTGCACGACTGGTTCATTCAACTGTTCCTTGGGCCTGTTTGGCCATGGCCGCATAAAATTTGCTTAGATTCTCGGGTATAACATAAGGGGAAGCACTGGTGTCAACCGGAGGCTGTCCGCCATAGACCGCCCTGAGGATGGCTTCGATTATCATACCTTTGGGGGGGACATTGTACTCGCGCCCTTGATAGACCCAGACCCGGCAAGCCACCTCATCCCCGCACAAATCCCCGCAGGATTCGCACAGACTCTCCTTGACCTCCAGTTGGATATCCTGGCCGTTGATCCGGATGGTCGGTGAGCTAAGAAATTTATACTCCTTGGCTAGTTCAGCGGTGTTGACGTTGATTTTGTTGACCACCACTTCATAGCCAGTAGCAACCAGTATGTTGGCAACCTCTGCTACAGCCTCGTCCAGGCTGCTGTCGGTACCCTGTCAGCGGGTGCAGAGGCTCACATCAAGGAAAAGAAAATCTATGATCAATTGCTTCTTGGGGGCATTTAATTCAATTATTTGACCGAAGGTCATTCTCATTCCTCCTTACTTATTGGCTTCAGCTACTATTTTATCAACTTCAGCGACAATCTCCCGGGCAACCAAATCCACCAGCTTTTGGTCTTCCGCACTCAACGTCTGGGGATCGCCAGAGAGCTTAGCTCCTTGTCGGGCTAGAATTTCGCTGACTACCAAAGGATGAATCGGGCGACCCTGCTGTTTAGCAGCGCTTATGGCACAACAGCGCTTGTCACACCCATCCAGGGTGATGGTAGCTATACGATGAGTGAAGGTCCTCTGTTTCTCATCCCCCACCGTGAAAAGGGGCAGGCACATGGTTAAGGTCTGACCGGGGCGGAGTTCCTCCAGGACTTTGCGGCAGGCGAACCTGGTGACTGTCCCTTCGCAGAGGCCCTCACCGTTGCAGGGCACGATAGCCACCCGGATTGGTTTCTTGCTGACGTTTATATCTATACCAGCCATGTTCAGTCCTCCCTCGCAGTATGCTCATCTACTTTTGCGGCTATGCGTTCTGCCAGCATCTTTACTAGTTGCCAGCCAGGATCACCCAGTTGCAGGATACCCCCCGGTACCAAGTCTGGATGCTCCGTTAACAAATCAGCGACATGTACAACCTGGTCGACCTGTTTGCCCACTCTTTCTACGTTTTTACGGGCACAGTCATCCGGGCAGCCGTCCAGGGTGATCACATAATTGTCCCTGACCAGAGCGATAACCTCAGGGTCGTCCAGCATCAGACGGGCCAGGCATTCCATACAGGCTTGGTCCGGCCTTAACTTTCGTGCCACTTCGAGAGCTGCCTGTCGTCCGATTTCGCCAGTAGGCTTGCCTATACCACTGCAAGGTACAATTACG